>NZ_JBSFZS010000015.1:0-97454 GCF_053600395.1 Streptomyces sp. NPDC005070
CACACCTACAACGAAGCAGTCGCCTTCCCACAGGCCTCAGCAGGCCTCAAGGCAGCGGCGGCTTGACGCTTATCCGCGTGGGATGTCTTGTCGGCGGCCACCGCCCCGGGCCGGGTGCGCGGGCGACCCCTCGGACCTGCGACACGGACCCGGTCGAGTACCGCCCGGAACTGCGGGCAGTCCGCAGCCTGACCTGGGGTCAGCACGAGCACCAGAGGCAGTCCCGCCGCATCGACCGCAGCGTGGACCTTGCTGCTCAGACCACCTCTGGACCTGCCGAGCCCGGCGGCCTTCGCCCGTGCCCGGCGACGACGCCGTGCCGCGGACCGCTTCCGGTCCTCCTCCTGCGCGTCGCCCGCACCGGGTGCGGCCTGCGGCGCATCACCCGCAGAACGGGTCCCTGCTCCGGCAGCGGAACCCCCTTTTCCTCGGTCGGGGCCTGTTCGAGAGCGTCCAGGGTCTCCCCGGCGATCGCCAGGCCTGCCGATTCGTGATGGGCCCGCACGATCGTGGAATCCACACTGACCAGTTCCAGCCCGTCCCGCCCGCGTGCGGCCGCCTCGGCGATCAGGCCGTCCATCAACCCCTGGAACACCCGGCCTTCGACCAGGCGTTGAACCGCGAATACACCGTGGACCAGGGCCCGTAGCGCTCCGGGACATCACGCCATCCGCTGCCGGTACGGAACCTCCACAACACCCCGTTGAACTGGTCCCGCACCCGCCGCGGCAGCGGACCCGTCGCCGCCACCGGCAGACGAGCCTCGACCAACACCCACTCGGCATCCGTCACATCAAAACGCGCCACACCCGACTTCTACCAGCCCGGACCAGCACACCACCGAGCATCAAGAAGATCCGAACTCCGAACAGCTCCTAGAACCCAGATGGTCGGGCCGACCGTGGCCCCAACCAACCATGGTTGAGGTCTGGTGGTCGGGTTGGAGGTGGCGGGTTTTCTCGTCGTTGACCAGACACTCCCCTCAACAACGGTACGCGGTTGTCGCGATCTCGATGAAGGATCGGATCAACGGGTTGGTGTCGCCCTTGTTCCACGCCGCCACCACTCGGTTCGGAGGCATGTCGATCAGCGGCACCAGGGCCAGTCCCCCGGGCAGGTCGTGCCCGAGCGGGGCCAAACCGACCGTGCCGTTCCACAGCACGGCCTGCAGGCATTCCTGGACGGCGCGCACCACTGGGCCCTCACGCGGCCTGCCACCGTTCCAGTACGACTGCCAGACAGGGTCAGTGCCCTGCGGGAACTGGAACCAGCGGCGGTCGCTCAACTCTGCCAGCCGCAGCCCGTCGCGGCCGGCCAGCGGATCGTCGGCGCGCAGAACCACGCCGACCGGATCGGTCCGCAGTTCACGCACCGTCAGTGCGGTCTCGTCGAACGGCGCCCGGGTCAGCGCGACATCGACCAGTCCGGCGCGCAGCCCGCAGGTCGGGTCGGTCAGATCGGTCTCGCGGATGCGGATGTCGATGCCGGGGCGGCTGCGGCGGTAGACGGCGGCCAGCCTGGCCACTCCCGGGTCGGTTCCGTCGCCCAGGAGACCGATGGTGATGGTCGCGACGCCGGCCGCCGCGCTCACGCGTACCCGTAAGCGGTCGGCATGGTCGAGCAGGGCCCGCGCCTCGTCCAGCAGCACCGAGCCCACTGCAGTGAGCGTGACCCCCGCAGGCGAGCGGGTGAACAGCGGGGCACCGACCTCAGCCTCCATCTGCTTGATCGCCCGGCTCAGCGGCGGCTGACTCATGTGCAGTCGGGTGGCGGCCCGGCCGAAATGGAGTTCCTCGGCAACCGCCACGAAGTAGCGCAGGGTCCGTAGCTCCACGCTGCAACAATACCCACGCGGTATCAGCGCCACAGGACGAGTCTTGGACACCGGCGGGTCCCCGCCGGTGAACTCGTGGACATGGCCGAAGAAGCGAAGACCGACAAGCCGCAGACTCACCCCGGTGTATCGGTGGTGGGTGCCGGCGACGGCGAGACGATCGTTCTGGGCACCACACGCATGCGCGTTCTGGAAGACGGCAGCCACACCGGGCACCGCCTCGCGATCGCCGAGTCCGTTCTCGCCCCGTACACCCAGGGACCGCCGCAGCACCGCCACGCCCGCCACGACGAGGGCTTCTACATCCTCTCCGGCACCGTGCGATTCACCGTCGGGGACGAGGACCACGACGCCGCCGCGGGCACGCTCGTGATGGTTCCGCCCGGTACCCCGCACACCTTCGCCAACCCGACCGGCCAACCCGCCGTCATGCTCAGCACCTTCACCCCCGACCTGTACGTCCAGTACTTCCGGGACCTCCAAGACGCGCTCGCCGACGGCCGGCCGCTGACGCCACAGGCCAACATCGACGCGATGAGCCGCTACGCGACCGTGCCCGCCACCGGCCCGGCCTGAAGCGGCATGGCCAAGGACCGTGGGCTGACACCAGGCCGAAACCCCGTACCCGCTGCGTCCGCATGGCGCGTGAGGGGCTCTTGACGCAGAACCGCCGAACTGAAGAGATCGTTCGTGCGGCCGTTCGCAACCTACACAGATCGCTCTGAAAGGGAGACCCGATGCGATTACCGTTGTTCCCGTCCCGTACCAGGGCACGCTCCGGCCCACGCGGATCGCGGCTGACCGCCGTCCTGACCGCCGCGCTGCTGGCTGCCGGACTGCTGGTCGGTGCCGCACCTGGCCCGGGTGGCTACTCGGCGCGGGCCGACGACCGGCGGACAGACCCATCGTCAGACGGCAGCCTGTCGTTCGCCACCTACAACATGCAGGGTTCCAGCCGCGGGTTGCGCTGGAACGGCGAGGTCGGACCACTGACGATGCGACATCAGGTCGTCGCCCTCCAGGAGGTCGGCAACGGACCGCCCCCAGAACCGCACCAGACCCGGGGCACCGGTGAATCGATCCCCATCCCCGGTCCGTTCCCGGCCGGCCTGCCGAACCATGTGAGCCACACGCAGTGGGAATACCACCACCACCGCCTTCACGTCTACTACCTGCAGACCGACCCGCGTCGCGACAGCGCCACGGGACGGGATCGCTGGCAGGGCGGCCGGGTCAACCTGGCAGTCGTCACGCACGCCCGCGCGGACGCGGTCCGCGTCATCGAGAACCCGCTGTACGACCGCGACGAACCCCGCGACGACTACCGCTACCGCCGCGCCCTCGGTGTACGGATCGGCAACACCGTCTACTACAACGTCCACGCCCGCGGCGGCGACGTCCCCGGCCTGCTCGCGGGAATCCGCGCGGCCGCTCGGCCCGGCGAGAACTGGGTCATGGTCGGCGACTTCAACCTCAACATCCGCAACCGAACCGACCAGCAGGCCCGGGATCAGAGTCTGCGCCTGCGTGCCAACGAGCAACTGGCCCGTCCCAACCGCTCCACCCACCAACAAGGCGGCGAACTCGACTACGCGATAACGCGCGGTACACCCCGGTTCAACGCGGACATTCCCGCGGCGCGCGGGGCGGACCACTATCCCGTCCAGTTCGAACCGGCTCCCACTCCCGTTCCGGCCGCGCCCGACGGCCCGGTGCACAACTTCACCTCGAGCCTCGAGAACGCCCGGACCGGGTTGGTCCTGGACGCCCAGAACAGAGCCTGGGGTGAGGTGACCACCACCCAGGAGCGTTACAACCTGCGTCAACGGTTCCGTGTGAACACCGTGCAGGCGCACTGGTACGGCTTTGCCGTCGGCAGCAGCCCCGCGGCGAGGTCCGGCGCCCGAAGCGCTCTTGCCGACCGCGCCACCGGGATGTGCCCCGGCCTCAACCCGTTCCTCCCTCTGTCCGTCATCGTGCTGTCGTGCGACTCCCCCCTCGCACAGTGGCAACCCGACGACCTCGGGACACCCGGCGGCCCGCTGCGCTGGCACAACTCGGCCTATCCGGGCCTGTGTCTGACCGGTCTGGGCAACGAACAGCGTGTCCTGGCCCTGGCGTGCAACGACAGTCCCTCACAGCAGTGGTGGGACAATTCCCGGGGGGTGTCCGACCGCGCGTGGGAGGACGGTGACCTGCGGGTCCGGCTGCGTGCCTGGAACGGCCTCTACCTGGACCAGTTCGGGGAGCCCGGCCGTGACGGCACCCGACTGACCACCCGTTCGCGCAACAACGCGTTCACCCAGCGCTGGGACATGGAATACGCCGGCCTGGGCGACAACATCGTCCGGCTGAAGGCGTTCGGCAGCGGTGGTCGCTGCGTCGATATCCTGGACACCCATCAGCCCCGGCCCGGCGCACCATCCCTGCTGCACGACTGCAGCGACCGAGGCGCCAGGGACGACGGCACGGGGCACCGCTGGCAGGCGGAGATGTACGAGGACGGCTCCCTCCGCTTCCGCAACGAGGCCGCACACCAGTGCCTGGTGCCGTCGGCGCGGGAAGCGGCCTACGTGACGATCGACAACTGCAACGACGACGCCCGGCAGCGGTGGACGATCGTGCCGTAGCCGTGACGCCGTAACCGTCACCTCGCGGCGGCGGGGCGAACCGGGCCTGGGCCGACGCGCAGCAGTCGGCCCAGGCCCCACCGACGGGCCTCCGCCCTCTCCTCACCCGTGCTCAGTGACCGACCGGCCCAGAGCTCCGCGACACCCCTCGACCGGATCACCGCCACGACGGGGACAGGATTGTCCGTGAGCTAGTCAGGTGAGGAAGCGGACGACGGCGACCGGATGGTCCAGGAGCTTGTCCTGCGAGGAACTGGCTTCAAGTGCCGCGCTGTTGATCAGGCGCTGTCCCGCCGACCGGGCGCGACCGGGGCGCGGTGCTGCTCCACCTCGGCCAAGTACTCGGTCATCGCGTTACGGTTCCGGGTGAGCACCTCGATCCGGTCGGTGAGCTTGTCCCGCTCCGAGGTCAGCAACGCCAGCATGTCCGGGGTCGCGTCCGGGAAGTGAATGGACCTGGGCTTGTCCAGGCACGGCAGGATCTGCTTGATGAGCCGGGTGGGCAGCCCCGCCGCCAGCAGGCCGCGTATCTGCTTCACGCGGTCCGCGTTCCGCTCGTCGTAGTCGCGGTATCCGTTCGCCGACCGGTCCGGCACGATCAGGCCCTGCTCCTCGTAGTAACGCAGCAGACGCCGGGACACGCCCGACACGCGGGACAGTTCACCGATGCGCACACGCTTGAGGTTAGCCGCCCGGCCCGGGCTTGACCATCACATGTATGTGAGGGTTTCACGATCAGTGCATGACGACCACAACAGCTCCTCCCACACGACGTGTTGCCCTGCCCTGGTCCGCTCTGCTGGCACTGGGCACCGCGGTCTTCATCACCAGCCTGACCGAGACCCTCCCGGCGGGCGTACTCCCCCAGATGTCCTCTTCTCTCGGCGTCAGCTCCGGTGCGGCGGGCCAGACCGTCACCGTGTACGCCACCGGCACGGCCCTGACCGCCATACCGCTGGCCGCCGCCACGGCGGGAGTCCGGCGCAAGCCGTTGCTACTGGGCGCCATGGCCGTCTTCCTGGTCGCGAACACGCTCACCGCCGCCGCGTCCACCTACGCGGTCCTGCTCGTCTCACGGTTCCTCGCAGGCGTCGCCGCCGGACTCGCCTGGGCGATCCTCGCCGGATACGCACGGCATATCGCGCCTGCCGGTCAGGAAGGACGCGCCATCGCGATCGCGATGACCGGAATCCCCCTGGCGTTGTCGCTGGGTGTTCCCGCCGGAACGCTGATCGGGCAACAGATCGGGTGGCGAGTGTCCTTCGTGGCTGTCTCCGTGATCACTCTCGCCGTCCTCGCGTGGATCCTGTTCAGCGTTCCCGCCATCAGCCGGCCGACGGCGACCGCCGAGAAGCCGAAGCCGACCACCCTGCAAACGCTCCGGGTCCCCGGCGTCAGCGCCGTCATGGCCGTCGTCGTGACCTTCGTCCTCGGCCACACCGTCATCTACGCGTACATCGCGCCGTACCTGTCACATGCCGGCCTCGGCAGCGCGGCGGACGCGATCCTGCTGGCCTTCGGCATCGCGTGCCTGCTCAGCATCTGGTACACCGGCCGCCACATCGACGGTCGTCTTCGCGGGCTCGCGCTGGCCGCCGCGACGCTGTTCACCCTCGCCACGGCCGCTTTCGCCGCCACCACGGCGCACGCCGTCGTCTGGGTGGCGGCCGTCGCGTGGGGTCTGGGGTGGGGCGCCGCGCCCACGCTTCTTCAGACCGCGGCCGGTCAGGCCGGGACACGTCGGAGTCCAGCCGTCGCCGACACCGCGCAAGCCATCCTTGTGACCTTGTGGAACGCGGCCATGGCACTCGGCGGCATCATCGGCGGCCTCCTCGTGCAGCGCGTCGACGTCACCGCCGACGCCACGGTCGCGGCAGGCCTCGGAGTCCTCAGCCTGACCGTGATCGCCCTCGCGCGACACCATGCCTTCGCACCGGCGGACCAGGACGCACCGTGACACGCGCGAACACATCACTGTCCGTGGCACGGGCGGACACCCCTACCTCCGCAGGGCGGGAGCACTCGCGGCACCGGCGTGCGCATCGACGTGCGCGTCGAGGGCGGCGAAGGTCGCTTCGGGGCGCTCGACGTGCGGCAGATGACCGGCCTCGGCGATCGGCTCGAAGCGCCCTCGGGCGAACGCCCGCGCGTAGGCCCGTCCGTACGCGGGCGTGACGATGCGGTCGCTCTCCCCCCACACCACGAGGGCCGGGATCCGCACCCGTCCGAGCCGGTTCAGAAGCTTCGGGTCGTGCATATACGGGTCACCGGCAAGCAGGCGAAGCGTGGCCATGTTGGCCTGCTGGACCGCGATCCGCTCCTCGGTGAGGGTGGCCGGGTCCACCGCGAAACGGGCCGGATCGTGGAAGGAGTACGCGGCGATCTCGTCCGGCCGGAGCCCGAAGATCTCGCGGACCGGCTCTCCCGGGACAGCCACGCCCGCGGCGTTGACCAGGACGAGCGAGCCGATCACCGCGCCGTCGTCGCGGAAGGCCATCTCGGCCGCGGTCCAGCCGCCGAGCGAGGAGCCGACGACGAGGACGTCACGGTGGCCCTCGTCCCTGAGCCAGTGCAGATAGGCGAGCGCCAGGTCGTCGACGCCGGTGAGCCAGTCGGGGCGCTCGGTCCCGTTCCAGCCCGGGTGGGTGGGAACGACGGCACGCATGCCGTGTCGTTCGGCCAGGTGCGTGGCGATGCCCTGAACGGTGGCGGGCCCGCCGCCGCCGTGCAGGACGAGCGCGAGGCGGCCGTCGGCGGGTCCGGTCTCGGTGAGGGTGATGGGGAGGTCGGGGCGAGGATGGACGGTACGGGTGCGCATCTCGGTGTCGGTCATGCGCTCCACGGTATCTACGTATACGTATATACGCAACCGTAGATTCTGGAATAGGATGCGACCATGACCGCGAACCATGAGGAATCCAGGGCCCGAAGCGCGGCCGACAAGGCCGGGACCAGGGCCGCTGCCACCCCCGGCACCGCGTCCGGCCTCGCCGCTCCGGCCGCCGTGGACCCGGGCTCGCCCGCCGTTCCCGTCGATGTCGAAGAGCTGGGGCGCGCCGTGAAGGAAGCGCAGTACCGGCACCACCGCGCGCTCGACACCCGCCTGGCGGCGGTCGGCACGACGCTGGCGCAGTGGGACGCGCTGCGGGCCATCGCACGCACGCCCGGAGCATCCGCACATGAGCTGGCGGTCGCCACGTTCCAGGGCGACCAGTCCTTCGGCACACTGGCCTCCCGGCTCGCGGCCCAGCACCTCATCGAACGCCGTCCCGGTCGCGGCCGGCGCATCGAGCACCACCTGACGGAGACCGGCGAGCAGGTCCTGAGGGCGGGGCGCACCGTCACCCGCGATGTCCTCGCCGCGTCCTTCGACCCGCTCGACGAAGGCGAACGGGCCACGCTGCTCGGCCTGTTGCGGCGCATCGGCGCTCCGGGTGAGGAGCTCTAGGATCAGCGACCGAGCAGCTCCCCGCAGCTCACGAGGGCTGACATCCTGACCTGCGCCACCGTCCTCGGAGCGGGCTGGGAACCCGCCCACGGGTGGCGGCCGGTGTCCCTGTAGCGTCCGGTCCGTGATCGCCCTCGACGCCCTCGTCAGGGTCCTCTGTGGGAGCAGCACGCCATGGGGTGCTCGCTTTCCTCCTGGCCGTGCTCACCGGGACTGCGGAAACGGAGTACTTCGGCTGCCTCCCCGGAGCACTGAAGCCGGGAGAGCACCGTTTCGTGACGGCCGACGCGATGTTGGGCACGGCCGGGCAATGAGCCGTCGGCCGCTCTCGACGCCCCGGACACACACTGACGGACGCTGACGCTCTCGGATCCGGGAGACCTGTCAGACGCGGAAGTACAGGGTGCGTTTCAGGAGGCCGAGCGACGACTGCGCCCAGGCGAGGATGTTCAGGGTGGAGTCCAGGTTGCCGGGAGGCTGGTTGACCAGGGTGTCGCGGCGGATGAGCCGTTCGAAGTCGACCGTGACCGGGGCTGTCCGTGCGCTGCCGTCGGAGTGGCGGAACCGCACGCCGGCGGTGAGCATGACGTTGATCAATTCCTGGGCGACGATCCCGTAGGCGATGGTGGTGGGGTGAATGCCGTCGAGCGAGAACAGGCCGCCGTCGGTACGTCTTGTCCCATCGCTGGTGATGAAGTGGGAGTTCGGCTCCGGAGCAAGGGCCTTGAGTTGCGGCGGCAGTTGGTAGGGCCGCCACCATGAGGGTTGGGCCGTCATGTCTTTCATGTAGCGGCGTGACGCGAGTCGGTCGAGCAGGCCTGCCGTGTCCATGAGGAGCCAGTCCGCCCCCGCCGTCCGCGCTGCTCTCACGTGGTCGGTGATGGCCTCGTTGTAGAGGTCGATGGCACGGTCGATGTCTTCCGCCTGCTGTCCCGTCAGGTGAGGGTGGAGGACGGGGCTGAAGGTGTCGTCGTCGATCCAGGGCCGGGTGTAGTAGGGGAAGTACCTGGATCCTGGAGCGCTCTTGGCGCCGATTCCACGGGCGAGCGGGGCGATGGTGACGTGCGGGACGGTGCACCAGATGACATGGCGAGCCGCGATCTGCCGTACTTGGGCGGCGACTTGCCTCAGCTCGTCCTTGAAGTGGGTGGGATCCCAGACCGTGTACTCCTTCTTGCGTTCGAGGTCGTCGTATCCCTCACCACTCCACTCCACTTTGAGCTGGGTCACTGTCTGCAGGGCGTTGTTGGCGCCGAGGAAGACGATCAGGGTCTCGATTCCGTGGTCCTCTCCGGTGGGCCGGTCCTCACCGAGGCGGCGGGCGGCTGCCAGCAGCGTCATGGTTCCGCCTCGGTCGACGCTGCTGGAGGGCAGGACCCGTAGTGCCGCGCGGTCACCGTTGTTCTCCACGGTCTGCCGCAGCAGGTTGTCGGTGGGTGTCGCGATGGCGTCCTGGCAGATCTTGGCGCTCTTTTCGAGGACGTCGCGCAGGTCCCAGCCGTACACGGACAGGTTGTCGTTGATGGCGTTGATCTGCGGGACGACGCTTCCCGGCCCGCGCTCCCAGTAGTCCTCGACCTCGTCCAGGAACCTGCGGGCGTGGAACAGGGCCAGCGGGACCTCCCACCAGTCCAGATCCTTGCCGAAGCGCTCCTGAAGCTCCCTCAGCAGCAGTTCGATGTTGAGGGGCAGCCCTCCGTACCCCGGGTACTCGGGGAATCGGAAGTCGGTGTCGGAGCCCAGTTCGTGAGCGATGATCGCCGGGTAGGACAGATCGGTGTTGAAGATCGCTCCGCTCTGGAACCCGTGCGTGAGTGAGTCGCCGATCGTCACGAGCCGGTGGCGTGGCTCCTGTCCCGGCTCCGGGTGATCGATCGGGAGCCCCAGCGTAGGGTCCGTGACCGGTTCGCGTGGTGGTTGTCCCCTGCCCGCCAGTACCTCGGGCGGGATGTGGGCGTGCATGTGGTCGGCCATGGTGTTCTCCTCGGCCTGATGTGAACCGGCTCTGCCGACATGGCTGGGTGTCACCCAGGGACCCGGGAGCGTTGGGACCGCGGGGGCGTGCGGGGACTCCCTGGGCGATGGCATGCCTGGTATGCCTGGGCCAAAGACGTCAGGCGCCGGGTTTCCCGGGTGCCCCCTGACTCGTCAGCAGAAGGGAGCGTCCGGAGAGTTGGCCCAGAAGGAAAGGAAGGACCAAGTCTGCGCTCCGACAACCCCGTCGACGACAATCTCGGCACATTGCTGGAATTCCTTCGTCGCGGACTTCGTGAGCTGACCGAAGTCCCCGTCCTCGTCCAGGCCGGCACCGATCGCCTGATTCAGGTAGCACTGAGCTTGTTGTACTGCCCGGCCGGCAGATCCTTGATGAAGGCTCGGTCGGCTCTTGGTGTAGTTGCAGACGTCATCCGGGCCCTGGGACACGAGATGTGCCGGATTCTTCGACTGGTGCACGACCTGAACACTGGAAGCCGCCTTGACGGAGGTCTCGCCGGACGCAGCGACAGACGACGCTCCCGCCAGGGCAATGGGAAGAGCAAGGGCCGCTGCGGCGGTGAACACACGTCGCATCCTCATCGCCTCCAAGAAGAGAGAACCCCTCTCCATCATGCGCTTCACGCAACCTGGTTGCACCTCGAGGAATCCGAAGGTGTCAGCGGTATGAAAGCCTCTCACCAAGCGTGCGGCCAAAGGGAGTTGCACAGGATTCGGTACGGACACCCCGAGACGGCTGAGGGGTCCTTCTGCTGATGTCGCGCGAGATTCTGCATGTGGGGCGGCGGCCTGAACCGCATGACGGAGACCGCCGCCCACTGTCGGCAGCCGCGCAGGGTCTTGGTCGGCAGCCACACAGGGTCTTGCAGCTCTTCATCCGGACGCTCTTGGACGCATCACGGCTGTGCGACGTGCGTTTCGAGCCAGCCGAGCAGAGCGGCGAACGCCGGGGACATGGCGGCTTCGGACTGGGTCAGCGTGGTCGAGCGACCGCCGTCCTCCACCGTGATCGCGTAGCTCATCGCGTCCCTGGCCCGGCTCGGCCGTGGCTTCCCGGCCTCGGGGGCGGCCGCCGCCACCAGCCGGTCCAGCTCTCCCGCCGCGCTCTGGGACAGGGCATCGGCGTCGAGCACCTTGGGCGGGAGGCCCAGGCGGATCGCGGCCGCCTGGCCTCCCTGTGCTTCCCAGGTCACCCGCATCGGGCACACCTTCCCGGCCGACCGACCGGCTCCCTCGCCTCGGAGGGGCGCCGACGTCAACCCCCGTCGGTCACTTGCCCTTCAGCGCGGTCACGTCCCTGGCCAGCCCCGTCACCTGGGCGGCCAGTGCGCCGATCTGTTGGCTCACGGTTGCCATTCCCTTGTCCGCGCCTGAGCCACCGTTCCGGTTGGCGGCGAGGCTTCGCGAGCGGGCGACGCCTGCCAGGATCCCGCTGATCTGGATGCCGACATCCTGCCAGGCGGCCAGTACGGCGAGTTGTTCGGCGCTGTCGTCGCCGAACAACTCCGCGGCCTTCCGGTACGTGGTGTTCGCGAACTCCTGGAACTGCGTCTCGGCGTTGGAAGCCTTGAGCGATTCGTACCAGATGAGGCCGGGAGCCTCCCAGGCGAATCCGCCGATGCGCGACGCCGTCAGGAAGAACGCCTTGTTCGGGATGCCGGAGTTGACGTGTACTCCACCGAGGTCGCCCTTCTCGGTGTCCGGCAGTCTGACGAAGTGCTCCATGTGGTCGGGTTGGGGGTCCCTGCCGAACAGAGCGTTGTCGTACGCGTGCCCCGGGGCCTTCATCGACCGCAGGGCGTCGGCGTCGATTCCCGGGGTGAAGATGTCAGGCCCGATCAGCCAGTCCGCCTCATCGGCCGACTGCTTCAGCGACCACTGTTTGACCAGCGACCCGAAGACATCCGACATGGATTCGTTCAGAGCCCCGGACTGGTTGTGATACTTGAGTCCCGCGGTGAGCTCGGTGACTCCGTGTGTCAGCTCATGGCCGATCACGTCGACCGATCCGGTGAAGTCGGAGAACATCCTTCCGTCCCCGTCACCGAAGACCATCTGCCGGCCGTCCCAGAAAGCGTTGTTGAACCGTTCGCCGAAGTGGGCGAACGCGTCCAGGCGCATTCCCTGGCCGTCGATCGAATTGCGGTTGAACACCGACTTGTAGAAATCGCGTGTCGTTCCGAGTCCGCCGAATGCCCGGTTGACGGAATCGTCCGGGGACTCCGGGCCGTCCTCCGACCGGGCGAGAACAGCCGAGGGGAGGAAGGTGCCGTTCTGGCAGTCGAAGACGGTCCGCCGGCCGTTGCCGGGGGCGGCAGCGACTCCGGCGAAGGATGCCCGGATCCCTCGCTCACCCCGCAACCGAGCGGTGGTCAGCATGGTGTTCAGCGCCATCTGGCGCACTTCGCTGTCGTCACTGCTCAAGAGCTTCTCGAGCAGGTGTGGGGGGATGATGCAATGGAGGTGGTAGGTCCTGGTCATGGGACACCTCGCGTACATGAGGAGAGGCGGGGAAACCTCACTCATCGGATGTGGTCGCGTGGTTGTTCTCAGCGTTCGGAACAATCACACCGATCCCGACTGGAGCTCGCCCTCGTCGATCGTCTGCGCCGGAGACGGCGCATCGACGGTGTCGATCGCCAGGCGGACGGTTTCACTGTGGCCGGACAATCGCGTCTGACGCGCCGGGCCCACCTGCTCCGCACCTCTGTACGGCGAGGTGAATTCCGGGGTGCCGGCTCAGCCGTGTAGCGAGCGGTCTCACTGTCTCTGCTTCGTGCGCATGACCGAAGAGGTGAGAACCGTGTCTACTTCGAGTATCCGCTCCGTGTCATCGACGCGCACCCCGGGCGAGGCCCCTTTTCCCAGGATGACGCGGACCCGGCCGACAGCTTTCCTCAGGCAACAACTTCCGCGCACACTCGGTCACTTCGGACGCGAGTTCGGTGTTCACGCTGTGCCGCCCACACTCATCCGGTGCCGCAGCAGGCAACGTTCGCCCGACGGGGCGAACGTTGCCTGTCGCGGCGCTAGGACGTGAAGGGAGTGCCGAGTCCGGTAGTAGTCGCTCGGTGTGCCGGGGCGGGAGCGAGGAAACGATCGTCGTGGATGAGAGGCGTTTCCGTATCCTCCACCGGTCCCCGCAAGTCGACCGTGAAACCGGCCTGTTCGAGTGCCGTGGCTCCGGCCGTGCTCGCCATGGCCGGCACGAGCCGGGCGGAGGTCTTGTGCAGGGTCACGACCTCGGTCCGGTTCGCGACGGCTTCCAGAGCCGTCAGCCCTTGGCCATCGGACAACTCGATCCGAGCCCGGAAGACGGGCCGGTTCTCCACTGCGGCGCGAGTGAACACGGGGTGAGGCGCGGTACGCAGCCCGGCTTCCCTCGCGAACGCGCGCTCCTGGGGATCCTCGCCGACGAAGACGCAGTCGCCGGCCGCCGAGGGCGGCGAGTCCTCCCCCGCCGTGCCGGCGACCGCCTCGTCGAAGATCTCCCGGTTGTCCTTGGAACCCCAGTGCACGAGCGCGTTGTCCGTGAAGCGACCGGGGAACGCCTCCCGCAGAGCCGAAAAGGCGCGCTCCGCAGCACCTTCACCGGGGCCGGGGTTGGAAATGACACCCTTGCGTACGTCGCGGAATTCATCGAGTACGGCGAGGACACGCGGTCGGGGCAGCAACGTCAGCGAACCGTCCGCCTCCACGCGGGCGTCGGCCAAGGTCGCTCCTATGTCGAAGAAGAGCACGGGCATCTCGATGCCTCCGCGAGGTGAAGCCGGCCCCTGAATCGGCACGCGCCCAGGCGAAACGGCCGTAGCAGGAAGGACTGTTCGGGGACAAGGGGGCCGGAGGGGCGGGTGTCGCCCACTGCGGGAATCCTGAGGCCCGCGCCGTCCGCCGGCGGCCATACAGGCGCTCCGAGCACGGACTCCCGGCTCCTCCATCGTCCCCCTTCGGTTGCGCTTTCGCATCCTGAGATGTATGAGAATGCCGTTCAACTTCAGACAGTTGAAGGGAATACGGAGTGCGAGGAATGCCATCCGCTGAGGAGGGCATCCCACGACGATGGCGGCCTGAGCGACTACACCTGCTCCTGGTACACCCTGATCTCGGCGGGCCTGAGTCTGCGGATCGCCGTCCACGCTGCCCGCTCGGTCACACCCCGGGCCCACTCTTCGAGATCGTCTCCGGCCCCGTGAAAGAACCAGCAGTTGAAGCTTTCCAGGGACTCCAAAGCGGGTGCCCGTCCGTACCGAAGCTCGCAGTGGACCTGCACGTAGTGCTCGTGATCACCGCCGCTGTCGATGACCTCGAATTGCCGGGCGAGGTCCAGCGTGAAGGTCGGAGGACCGTCGAACGCGTACGTGCCGTACTGAAACAAAAGGCCGTCGGCGTCAGGTGCGTCCGGGACATGGAACACCCGTCGGCCGAAACGGAGGAAGGCGAGCCAGACGTCTTCCGTGACCGGATCGGCAGGCGCCCCCGTCCCCACCTCGCCAGCAAGCACCCCCGCGGCTGCGTCCATCGACGGTCTCGGCGTCACGCCCGCCCTCCTCCGACGCAGCCAGGCTGAACGTAACTTTCGATCCCGAGGTTGAACACGTCGGGATCTTCTCAGAACGAGACATCCCACAGGCGGAAAGCCGCCTTGGCAATACTCCGCGCGAGGAGGAGGATGCCGCCTTCGGTGACCGTCGGGGGGAGCGGCATGCGAGGTCGAGGTGGCTGCTGAGGTCGAGGCTGAGACTGACTTACCGTACCGGGAGCACTTATCCACGGCCGCCGCCTATGGCATCGCCTGCCTGGTGCACATCCTGACGGCGAGTTTGCTGATCGGCGGTCTCCTGCTGATCGTGCTGCGCCTCAAGACGGTTGTGCAGCCGCTGGTCGGGCTGGTGCTGGTCCTGTGCGCCGCCCTCTTGCTGCCCCGTTTCGACAGACTCGACCCGGACCTGCCCCCGTTGTCGCGGGAGGAAGCGCCCGCTGTGTACGCCCTGTTGGACGACGTGGCGGATGCACTGGGCGTACGGCGCCTCGATGTCGTACAGCTCAGCACGGACTTCTCCGTACGAGCCACCACCTACGGCATACGACGCAGACGGCGACTGGTGCTCGGCTATCCCCTCTGGCTGGCCTCTGCGCCTCAACAGAGAGTCGCCGCTCTCGCACATGAATTGGGGCACTTGGCATCTCGCGATGTCCGACGTGGGGCAGTCGTCGGCAGCGCGCTCGCTGCCCTGGCCGACGGGGTGGAACAGATGGAACACCGGGCCGCCACAGCGGACGCAGCCTTCGACACGTCCCCGCTCTCCCGGTACGCCGATGAGATGGCCGTGGCTGCCGTGCGGTTCAAGGCCCACGGCCGCACGGCGGATTGGGCCCTGTGGATCCCAGGCCTGCTGATGAAGGGCACCGTTCGGCTGCTGGTCCGGCTCACACTGCCAAGCGCCCGGCGCGCGGAGTTCCAGGCGGACGCCGCGGCTGCTCGTGTCGCTTCCACCCAAGCGGCTCTCTCAGCCTTGCATGACCGGCGACTGGCCGACGGCGTCACTATCGAGATACACCGACTGGCCGTCGCAGCACAGTCGTTCGGCTGGACCGGCAGCGCCCAGAACGTGGACGAGGACTTTTGGACGAAGGTCGGCACGCACGCGGTAGTACTGCGCGACAGCGCGCGAAGCAAGGGCGATGACGTCAACCCGGGCAACGGGGTCCCGGCAGATCCCGCCCCACCGAGCGGACAGGACAAGGATTCCGCTCTCCCAGCCAGTGGCCTGCGCGTGACGCGGCTGTCCCTGGGGACGCCACACCCGGCCACCGTCACGCTCGACGCGCCCCGGGTCGCCGCCATCGAGGACGAACTCCGCGAACGGAAGCGCCTACTGGCTCGCAGGATCGTTCAAGACTGCGTCCAGGACTGACGTTGCAGACGTGTCAGCCATGGCGAACCAACACAATGTAGTCGGCTGCTACCTTCCGAGACATGACCGACAGCGTGTATGTGGGCAACGCGGGCAAGGACGCGGCACTGGACCGGGGATGGCTGCTGGGGCATTTCAAGGGCGTCTCCGACCCTCGGCACAGTGAAGCCCTGGAGATCAAATGGGGCGTCCATCCGCAGGGCGATGAGCGCGCGCAGTGGGTGACGGGTGAGGAGCGCACCGCCCTGCTGGTCCTCATCAGCGGGCGTTTCCGGGTGGAACTGCCGGGACGCAGCGTGCTCTTGGCCGAGCAGGGGGACTACGTCGTGTGGCGCCGGGGCGTCGATCACTCCTGGTTCGCGGAGGAAGAGTCCGTGGTTCTCACCGTCCGTTGGCCCTCGCTCCCCGGATACAAGGCGGCCGACTAGGGCGATCCGGCGGTGTGTCCCATCCGCTTCCTGCCTGGCCACCGGCGTCGGCGCCCCTGAGCGTGCGGTCGCCGCGGCCGGGGGCGGGGAGCCCGCGGCCGCGGCGAAGGCGGCGATTCTGGTGACGGCAGGACCGGACCCGGCAGTGGCTGCCGGCGGCCCGGCTAGCGATTGACGGATCGCATACCGGCCTCGTCGTAGCGCTCCCCCGCCGCCTCGGGCAGCTCCGCGTCGATGCGGGCCAGGTCGTCCTTGGTCAGCTCGATGTCGACCGCGGCGGCGTTCTGCTCCAGGTAGGTGCGGCGCTTGGTGCCAGGGATCGGGACCAGGTGCTCGCCCTGGGCCAGTACCCAGGCGATGGCGAGCTGGGCCGGGGCCACGTCCTTCTCTGCGGCGATCTCCTTCACCTTCGCCGCCAGCCGCATGTTCGCCTCGATGTTGGCGTCCTGGAAGCGCGGGTTCTGGCGGCGCCAGTCGTTCGCGTCCAGCTCGTCCGGCGACGTGAACCGGCCGGCGAGGAAGCCACGGCCGAGCGGCGAGTACGGCACGAAACCGATGCCCAGCTCACGGCAGGCGGGCAGCACCTCGGCCTCCACGTCCCGCGACCACAGCGAGTACTCGCTCTGCACCGCGGTGATCGGGTGCACGGCATGGGCGCGCCGGATGGTCTCCGCGCTCGCCTCGCTCAGACCGATGGCCCGCACCTTGCCCTCGGCGACCAGCTCACCCAGCGCGCCGACCGTCTCCTCGATGGGCACGTTCGGGTCGACCCGGTGCTGGTAGTACAGGTCGATGTGGTCGGTCCCCAGACGCTGCAGGGAGCCGTGGACCGAGCTCCGGACATGTTCGGCGGAGCCGTCCTGCGGGCCGACCGTGCTGATGTCACCGGGTACGGCATCGTCCATCCGGTAGTTGAACTTCGTCGCGAGAACGTACTCCTCGCGACGCCCCCGGATCGCCTCGCCGAGGAGCGACTCGTTGGTGAGCGGCCCGTACATCTGCGCGGTGTCGAGGAAGTTCACCCCGAGGTCGAGAGCACGCCGGATGGTCGCGATCCCCTCGTCCTGATCCGTGGATCCGTAGAAGGCGGACATGCCCATGCATCCCAGGCCGATGGCCGATACCTGAAGGTCCCGCAGACTGCGCTTCTGCATGCCGTCTCCCAGTTTTCTCTGCACACTCGTCATGTCGTTCATCGGGCGGCGAAGCCCTTCATCCATCCAGCGACGATTCCCACGGCCGGGCATCCCCTGAGGGGCCGGGGCCACAGGCTTCGTACACCGTGGTGTCTGCGACGCTACGACCTGGAGCGCACTCCAGCGCAAGTCGGCTCTCACGCCGAGCTGCACCTCGAACGGGACATTCCGCGCGGCCACGGATACCTCCCTGTACCGGCCTCACCCCGTCCGGTGAACGACGCACGCGGTCACTGGCCGACGGGTGCCAGATCTTTCCGGGGCGTGCTGTCGGATCCGGTGCGCAAGGTCCCCGCGGCCGCGGCGGTGGTCACGCACAGCAGGGTGAGCAGGATGAAGGCGTGGTTGAGGGCGACAAGGTGGGTCAGCCAGCCGATGACGGCGGGACCGGCGAGCATGCCGACGTAGCCGAGTCCAGCGACCCTGGAGACGTTGGCGCCGGCAGCCGCGGGATCGGCGTGCCCGGCCGCGCTGAACAGTTGAGGGACCGTGCCCGACAGGCCCAGGCCGAACAGCGCCCAGCCCGCGAACGCGGCCCACATCCACGGGCCGAGAGCCACGAGCGTGATGCCGACGGCCGCCATGGCCGCACCGTGGCGCAGGATCGCCATGGAGCCGAACCGGGCAACGAGGCGGTCGGCGAGCAGCCGGCCGATGGTCATGGCCGCGGCAAACGTGCCGTAGGCGAAGGCGGCCGTGCCGGCAGGCGCGCCGAGGACGTCCTTGAGGTGCAGGGCGCTCCAGTCGTTGGCCGCGCCCTCGCACAACATGACCATCAGTGCCAGGACGGCGAGGAGCCAGACGCGTCCCTTACCGCCGCGAGGCGTGCCGACCGGTGATGTCTCGGCCTCCTCCGCGGAGCCGGAGCCCGAGCCGAGGTCGGGGTCGGGGTCGGCGGCGACAGGTGCGGGGGCGATCGGCAAAAGGGCGCGCGCCGACGCGAGGGCGATCACGATGGCCACGGCGCCGAGCGCGGCCATGCTCGGGACCGGGCTCAGGCCCGCACGCGCGGCTCCGGCCGCGACGAGGGCGGCGATGACACCGCCGACGGAGAACGTGGCGTGGAAACCCGACATGACGGGCCGGCCGTACGCCTTCTCCACGTGGACGGCGTGGGCGTTCATGCTCACGTCCAGGCAGCCGTTGCAGAACCCGAAGGCCAGCAGCGCCCCCGCCAGCGTCCAGGGGGTCGCGGCGAGACCGGGCAGCATCAGGGCCGCGCCGCACAGCACTCCGCCGGCCGGGACCACGACGCGTGCGCCGAGGCGGTCGGTCAGGGGGCCGGCCATCTGCATCCCGGCGAAGGCCCCGAGCCCGAGCAGGACCAGCAGGCCGCCCAGCGTCGCGTGGCTGACGCCCACGCGCTCCTCCGCGGCGGGAATGTGCACCACCCAGGCGCCCATGAGGGTGCCGCACAGGACGAAGTAGACGTAGGTCGCCACGCGGGCGGCTCGAAGCGAAGGTTGCATGCCGCTCACCGTAACGAACGATTTCGATGTTCGAAAGTCCGAGTCTTGAACACATTGCATGTTCATTGTGTCGTGGTGTTCAATCCCGGTATGAGCAACGCAGAGCGCCACGGGCTGATCGCGAAGGCTGTCAGGGACTCCGGCGGCGCGACGGTCCAGGAGCTCGCGGAGCTGACCGGCGCCTCGGAGATGACCATCAGGCGCGACCTCGACGCCCTGGCCGGCCAGGGCGTCCTCGAACGCGTCCGTGGCGGCGCACGCACCCTGCTGCTCAGGGGCGAGGAGCCCCCGTTCGCGCTGCGCACCAACGAGTCGGTCGACGCCAAGCGCCGGATCGCCGCCGAGGTCTCCGCGCTCATCGCCGACGGCGAGAGCGTCCTGCTGGACAGCGGCACCACCTGCCTGGAGGTCGCCCGCCTCCTGCGCGAGCGTCCCGTCACCGTGATGCCGCTGTCCCTGCAGGCCATCCACCTGCTCGGCGAGACACCCGGCCCGGCAACGCTGGTGGTGCCCGGCGGACAGCCCCGCGCCGCCGAGGGAGCCCTCACCGGCCCGCTCACGCTCGCCTCCTTGGCAGCCCTGCGTTTCGACACCGCCGTCATGGGCTGCTGCGGACTGAGCGCGGCCGACGGCCTGACCGCCTACGACCTCGACGAGGCCGCGGTGAAGAAGGCGGGCATCACCTCGTCGCGTCGTCTCGTCCTCGCCACGGACGGCAGCAAGTTCGGCCGCACCGCCTACGCCTACGTCGGCCCGTCCACGCTGGTGCACACCCTCGTCACCGACACCACCGCACCCACCGAGGAACTGGCCGCGCTCGAGAGCGGCGGCACCATCATCAAGACCGTCTGACCACCCCGCCGCGCAGCCCAGCTGCCCACCGAGGTCGCCGTGGGCCGCCGGGGTCACCAAAGCCCTACGGGCTCCCCTCGCGACGCCCGGAGCAGGATGTCCCGCGTGGAACCCATCCCGTACCTGTCGACGCCACTGGACAGTGCGGCGACATCCAGCAGGAGGGGCCGGATGTCGACACCGACATCCCGTGCCCGCTCGCACAGATCATTCAGCTCGACCATCATGTCCCGCGTGTCGTGGCCCTGGTCCCCGACCGAGATCTCCAGCAACCGCTGCCGGAAACCCTCGGGCGTCAATTCGAACGGCAACGTCGTCGCCCAGCGGAACGAGTGGCACCGCTCCATGAGCGCGCGCAGGGCGGACCGGATGTCCTCGTCGCCCTCCCCGTAACGGGAGAGCACCTCCTGCAGCGCCGCCTCGGCCTCCGGCCGGACACCCGCCTCGTCCAGCGCCGGCGACAGCCGACGGGGAAGGGGCGCCATGGGGGCACTGGCGGAGCTCGAGGAACGGGTCGCGGCGATCGATGCGTGCCTCGAGCCCATAGCGACGAGGCCGGTGGATCTCACCGACGCCGACTGGATGCGCACGATGGGGGAGGGCCCGCGTCCGTGCGGTACTTCATGATGCTGCGGTTGTCGCTGCCGTGGGCCGCCCTGACCGAGAGACGGACCGGCCGACCCTTGTGAGGGTGGGCGCGACGGCCGTCAGTAGGGTGGTGACATGCACATACGGGGGCGCAGGCTCAGATTCACCGCGGTGTCGGCACTGGTCGTGCTGGCCCTGACCGGGTTCTCTTCGGGTCGCCACGGGAGCCGCAGCCATCACAGCGGGGGCGGTTGCAGCAGTTCCAGCCAGGACCACGACGGTTCGTCCACGTCGGGCAGCGGCGGCCCGTCCGGAGGCAGCGACGACTCCGGGACGAGTACGAGTGACAGCGGCGGAGCCACGTACCGCTCCCGCCCCACCCACCGTTCGACCACCACCGCGCCCTCCCCCAGGCATACGGCCCAGCCCCTGAAGGACGGCACCGCCGTGCTCGTCCACTGCGCGAGCACGGACGACCCGTACGCGACCGTCCAGATCAGGAATCCGAACGGACGCGACGGCGTCTTCGCCCTGAAGATCAGCTTCAAGGACCGGAACGGCGCCACCGTCATCGAGAGTGGCGATCAGGTCTCGGTGCCCGCGAAGGACAAGACGACCTACCGGGTGCCCGTTGCCGGTGCCGGGGGCGGCGTGGACCAGATCGATCACTGCGAGGTCGATCCACGGGCCACCGCCGTCCGGTAACGCCCTGCGGAACTCACCGCGTCCGGGGACCACTTGGGCGTTGCGCCACCGCTGAGACGACGGCGACACCGCCGCCGTTCGTTCATTTCCGGAATGAATGAAGCAAGCCGTGCCGCAACTCTTGTCAGGTCCTGAACAAGCTCCTACGTTCCGAATGAGTGCGTGGGATCGCTCCCACGCGTCGTCCCACCCATCGAGCAACGGAGCTCCGATGACGACAACCTTCGTACGGTCCAGGTGGTTCGCAGGCCTCGTGCGGCTCAAGTGGTTCCTGGGCGCCGTGTTCGCCGCCTGCGTGATGCTCATCGCGGCGCAGCAACCAGCTCACGCCGCCTCCTGGGGCACACCGCAGACCGTCAACTCCTGGAACGTCATCAGCGGCAGGTGGACGGCCAACAACGAGTTGGAGACGTACACGCCGGACTGCGTCTGGTACGACGGCGGCACCCTGATGATCAAGACGTACAGCGCGGGTGGCGGGCTCTACTACTCCGGCCGTGTGGAGTCGAAGGCCCTCTACGGCTACGGCACGTACAGCTTCACCGCGAACATGCCGAGCGGACAGGGGCTGCTTCCCGCGGTCTGGGCGGCCTATCTGAACCCCTGGCTCCCCGAGTTCGACGCGGCCGAGATCGTCGGATCCAATCCCAACACCGTCGACCAGACCTTCCACGACACCAGCAACGCGCAGACCCAGTGGGCCGTGAACAACTCAGGGGGCTGGACCAACAGCTTCCACGTCTACGCGTTCAGCTGGTGGCCCGACCACATCGACTTCTGGGTGGACGGCGCCTTCCAGGGGACCAAGTGGTACACCACCGCTCCGGGCGTCGGCATGCACTTCATCGTCAACACAGCGGTGGGCGGTGACTGGCCGGGCAACCCGAACTCCTCGACCTGGGCCACCGCGGACGGCGCCCGCTACCTCAAGGTCTCCGCGATCACGTACACCCCGTACTACCCCTGAGCCGTCCCTTCCCGGCTGTTACCGTCGCGCCATGTCCAAGACCGAGATAGACGCGCTGACCACCGAGTTCTTCGGTGCCTTCGACAACCGGGGCGGCAAGGCCGCCGACGTGGACCGGATCAGGCGACTCGTTCTCCCCGGCGGGGTGATCGTCAAGACAGGCCCCGAATTCACCGTCTATACGGTGGACGAGTTCACCGAGCCGCGCCGGCACCTGCTGTCCGACGGCCGCCTGGTCGAGTTCTCCGAGTGGGAGACCTCCGAGCGGACGGAGATCGCAGGCGATATCGCGTCCCGGTTCAGCGCATACCGCAAGTCCGGGACCTTGGACGGCCGGCGGTTCGAGGGAGACGGCACCAAGACCATCCAGTTCGTGCGCACCTCACAGGGCTGGCGGATCACCGCGGTCGCCTGGTACGACCGACCCTGACCACACACGAGTCCCACAACGACCCGCCGGCATGGAGCGATGACGGACACGGGTGAGGTCAGGGTGGCGGCTCCCTGTCAGAAACCCGAAGGTGTCGGCAAGCAACTGAAGTCTTCACTC
Source organism: Streptomyces sp. NPDC005070 (assembly GCF_053600395.1). Lineage (NCBI taxonomy): Bacteria > Bacillati > Actinomycetota > Actinomycetes > Kitasatosporales > Streptomycetaceae > Streptomyces > Streptomyces sp. NPDC005070. Next base: position 22,578 of record NZ_JBSFZS010000015.1, read on the forward strand.
GCTCCTCGGGCTGAAGCCCTAGGATTCCGGCCTTCTCGTCCGTTGCTGTGCCGCTATGCGGCACGGGGAGCACAACTGACGCACTCTCATCTGATGATCCATCAGGACGTTTACACAGGGCCCCCTTTGTCGAAGCGCACCGAGGGTGGCACGCTCGTCACCAAGCGCGCTTCCGCCGACTCCCGGGCGGGACCGGCGGAAGCGCGCTCCTCATGGCACACTGCGGGCATGCCTGACGGCCACGCCCCCGCGACGCCACGCCTCCGGCCGGATCCGCCCCGTGTGGCCTGGCGCAAGGAAATGCGCGAGCGGGTCATCACCGAGGCCAGGGCGCTCGCCGCCGAAAGCGGCTGGGACCGCGTCCGGGTGGCCGACCTCGCCCTGCGGGCCGACGTGTCGCGCCCCTCCATCTACAAGGAATTCGGCGACCGCGCGGGGATCGGCCGCGCCCTGGTGGAGCGCGAGACGAACGAGTTCCTCATCGGCCTCGCCGCAGTCCTGGACGGCCACCGTGGTCGTCCTGCCCCGGCACTGGAGGCGGCCGTGGCCCACACCCTGGAACAGGCGGAGGTCAACCCGTTCGTCGGCGCGGTACTGACCGCCACACGCGGGGGCACCGACGCCCTGCTGCCCTTCCTGACCAGCAGGCCCGAGCCCGTCTTCTCCAGCACGCGACGACTGCTCTGCGCGTGGCTCGGCGAAGAAGTCCCGCAAGCCGCCGAGGACCGTCGCGCGGCTGCCGCCGATCTGGCCGTGCGCCTCACCGTCAGCCACATGCTGCTGCCCGCCCACGACCCGGGGGCGACTCCGCTCCACGTTGCGCGGACGGTGTGCACGATTCTTGGCGTGCCGGAGCAGGACTGACCGGCACCCGGCCGTTCATCGAGCCGGACGACAACCAGAAGGCCCCCTCCCCCGCGTCGCCCCGCATGGCGCACCGCGGCGATGTCCCGGTCCGGGCGCGTGGGGTCGACGCGTGCCTGAGCGGGGCCGGCCGGGACCGGCGGGTGCCGGGTGAGAAGACGATCACTCTTCGGGAAGGACGCGCCGGACGGACGGAACGACGCTCGGACACCGAGGACTGACGGGCCGACCCCGCCACCGACCATGCTGCTGCATAGATCTCGCTGTTGCAAGTTATTCGCAATAAAGGCATAGGGTGTGCCGGGACGATCACTCACCCGGAAAGGGGACCTGCCCGATGGGCACCTACACGCTTCCCGACCTGCCCTACGACTACGCCGCGCTGGAGCCGGTCATCACCGGAGAGATCCTGGAGCTGCATCACGCCAAACACCACGCCGCCTACGTCAAGGGCGCGAACGACACCCTCGAGCAGATCGCCGAGATCCGCGACAAGGACCGGATCACACCGACCTCGCTGGTCGGGCTGGAGAAGACCTACGCCTTCAACCTCTCCGGCCACGTCCTGCACTCGATCTTCTGGCAGAACCTCTCCCCCGACGGCGGCGACCGACCGGACGGCGCCCTCGCCGACGCCATCGACGAACACCTGGGCGGCTTCGAGCAGTTCAAGAAGCACCTCACCGTCGCCACCAGCAGCGTCCAGGGTTCCGGCTGGGGTGTCCTCGCCTGGGAACCCCTCGGCAGGCGCCTGATCGTGGAGCAGGTCTACGACCACCACGGCAACGTCGGCCAGGGGAGCACCCCGTTGCTCGTCTTCGACGCCTGGGAGCACGCGTACTACCTGCAGTACAAGAACGTGCGCCCCGACTACGTCACCAAGCTGTGGAACCTGGTCAACTGGGAAGACGTGACGGCCCGGTTCACCAGGGCAGCCGCCAACTGACCGACGACACCGGCGGAACCACCACCGGCACCACCGGGCCGGGTGGCCCCCGTGCCTCCCGGCCCGATCCGGTTCGCGTCGTTGATCGACCGCCGTGAAATCCGGTTGCGCCCCGGACCGAGGATCGGCTTGGGTTCGTGCTCGTGGCCGATCTCAGAGATCTCGTACGTCCCGACCGCTATCCGCGCTCCTCTCGCTATGACCCCGCCTGGCTGCTCGACCTCGACATGGGGCCCAACCCCTTGTGGCTGCTGGAGGATCTGGCACAGAATCTCGATCTGCGCCCCGGGATGCGGATTCTCGACCTCGGTTCCGGCAAGGGCGCCACGTCGGTGTTCCTGGCCCGCGAGTACGGGGTCCAGGTCGTCGCGGCCGACTGGTGGATCGCCCCCGAGGACGCGGCAGCCGTTTTCGCGGAAGCGGGTGTCGGCGACCAGGTGAAGGCCGTACGGGCCGAGGCGCACACCCTGCCGTTCGACGAGGCGAGCTTCGACGCCGTCGTGAGCGTGGACGCGTTCGAGTACTTCGGTACGGCGGACAGCTATCTGCCCTACCTGGTGCGGTTCCTGCGACCCGGCGGGCAACTGGGCATGGCGACGCCTGCCTTGACACGGGAGGTCCGTGAACTCGGGTCGATCCCACCCCATATCAAGGAAGTGGTCGGCTGGGAGGCGATCGCCTGGCACACCGCGGACTGGTGGCGGTTCCAGTGGGAGATCACCGAACTGGTGGAGATCACGTCCGCGCGACTGCAGCAAGACGCCTGGCGCGACTGGCTGTTGTGGGCCCGGGCCGGGGCCGAGCACCACCAGGACGGCCGGAGCGCGAACCAGCCCGTCATCGACATGCTGACCACGGACGGCGGGGAGTTGCTCTCCTTCGCCCTCGTGACAGCACGTAGGAACTGAGCGGGCTCCCCACCTCGACGGGTGAGGGAGCCCGAGCCGTCCGAGCCCCGGGTTTCGGCCCGGGGCTTCGGTCGGTTCGGCCAAGGGCTTCGGTCGGTTCGGCCAAGGGCTTCGGTCGGTTCGACCGGGGGTGGGTCAGGCGGTTGCCTCCGCGCGCGCCGGGTCCTTGGCCTCCTGCCGTACGACCCGCCGGCGCCGTGACGGCAGGCCCACCGTCGGGTTGGCGACGCCCCAGGCCGCGCCCTTGCAGATCAGCTCTTTGTAGAGAGCGGCCGTGCGGCCTGTCAGAGCGCGGTCGACCGCCTGGTCGTCGGCCGTGACGAACTGGATCAGGCCCTCCTTCCGGCCGAGGGAGACGCACTGCTGGAAGTAGCGGATGGAGACGTGGGGGATCTTGGTGCCGGCGAGCCGGGCGGCGATGGCGTCGGCGGCCTGCCAGGCCATGGGGACGCCCGAGGCGCAGGACATGCGGAGGGGCTTGTCCTGGGGTCCGATGGCCATCGCGGCGTCGCCCACGGCGTAGACGTCCGGGTGGGAGACCGAGCGCATGGTGCTGTCGACCACGATCTGGCCGCGCTCGGTGACCTCCAGGGTGGTGGCCCGGGCGATCGGATGGACGGCGAAGCCGGTGGTCCAGACGGTGACCGCGGCGGGGAGGGTCCGGCCGTCGGCGGTTGTCACGCCGTCCGCCGTCACGGCGGTGACCGTCGCGTGCTCGTGGACCTCGATGCCGAGCCGGTCGGTCACCTTCCGCAGGTGGGCACGGCCCTTCGCCGAGAGCCAGTCCCCGAGCGCGCCATGGGCGGCCAGGGAGATGCTGAGGTCCGGGCGGGCCTCGGCGATCTCGGTAGCGGCCTCCACACCGGTCAGGCCGCCGCCCACGACGACCACGGCCTTGCCCGCGTCAAGGGCGTCAAGCCGTTCGCGGAGACGGTGGGCGCCCGGGCGGCTCGCCACCTGGTCGGCGTGTTCGGCGACGCCGGGGACGTCTCCGTCGTTCCAGCCGCTGCCGAGGGCGTAGACCAGGGTGTCGTACGCGAGCTCGGCCGGACCGTCGGCGCCGGTGAGGGAGACCGTCCTGCGGTCCACGTCCACGGCGGTGACGCTCGCGAGCCTCAGCTCCACGCCCGTACCGGCGAACATCTCGCTGAACGGCCGGGCCTTGAGGTCCTGGCCCGTGGCGAGCTGGTGCATCCGGACGCGCTCGACGAAGTCGGGCTCGGGGTTGACGAGGGTGATGCTCACGCCCTCGCGGTGCAGCCTCTTGGCGAGGCGGCCGGCGGCGGTGGCTCCGGTGTATCCGGCTCCGAGGACGACGATGCGGTGCAGCATGTCCGTGCTCCTGTCTGGGCGGGTCCGCCGTTGTCCGGCGTGGTGTCGCCCTTTGAACCGGGTAGCCCGGCGTTTCCTGACAGGATCGGAATGTGACCTGCGTCACATCGCATCAGAGGGTGTAGAGCGGGCCCTCCTCGTGGTCCATGGCGGCCCACTGCCGGGTCGCGCGGACGAGTTTGTCGGGGTTGACCTGGCTCCGGACGGCCACGATGCCGTCCGCGGTGACCTCCAGGCAGGTGATGCCGACAACCCTGCCGTCCACGACGGCGACGATCGCGGGCCCGCCGTTGGCGGTTGTGGCGTACATGTCGGGCGCGCCGCCGATGTACTTCCGCTTGGCGTCGCTGGGCTTGAACAGGCCGCGCAGGAAGGTGGCGACCGCGTGCGCGCCTTCGAACGCCTTCGCGCGGGCCGGGATCTTGCCGCCGCCGTCGCCGACCGAGACGGCGTCCTGGGTGAGCAGGCGGACGAGGGGTTCGGTGCGGCCGCTGGTCGCCGCCGCCAGGAACTCCTCCACGATCTGCCGGGCGGCGGCCTCGTCGACCTCGGTGCGCGCCTTGCCCTCGGCGACGTGCTTCTTGGCCCGGTGGTAGATCTGCTGGCCGGCCGCCTCGGTGATGTCCAGGATCTCGGCGATCTCCCGATGCGGGTAGTCGAAGGCCTCCCGCAGCACGTACACCGCCCGTTCCTTGGGCGACAGGCGCTCCAGCAGGACGAGGACGGCGTACGAGACGGACTCGCGCTGCTCGGCGGAGTCGGCGGGGCCGAGCATCGCGTCCCCGGTGAGCAGCGGTTCGGGGAGCCACCGCCCCACGTACGTCTCGCGGCGCGCGCGGGCCGAAGTGAGCTGGTTGAGGCAGAAGTTGGTGAGGACCTTGGTCAGCCAGGCCTCCGGCACCTCGATCCGGCCGAGGTCGGCCGCCTGCCAGCGCAGGAACGTCTCCTGCACGGCGTCCTCCGCCTCGCCCGCCGAGCCGAGCAGCCGGTAGGCGATGGCCTCCAGCCGGGGCCTGGCCGCCTCGAACCGGTCCACGTCACTCATGCTCAGGGCCATGCCCGCGATCTTAGGCGCCCTCGCGCCGGAACGGCAGGCGGCCCTCCGTCCGACAAGGACCACGTCCTACGAGAACGTTGGCGGACCGAGGCCGAGGCCGCCGGCGGTCAGTGCGCGACGTGGAACTCGTTGCCGCCGGCGTCGAGGAACTCGCCCGGTTCCCAGTCGCGTTGAATGACCTCCAGGCGCAGCCTGTTCCGTCCCGCCTTCGGCGCCGCGGGCGGTCCCATCACCAGCGAGACCGTGCTGGAGGGTCTCCGGCGCAGCCGGACGCCCCACTCGCGGTACTCGACGGTGTGCCAGCCTGCCTCGGACTGCCAGAAGGCCGACTGCGCGTAGCGATCCGCCTCGGCGACGTCGAGGCAGATCGCGGCGAGGCCGAAGTCGGCGAGCACCCCGGGGTGACCAGGACGCAGCACGCAGAACTCATTGCCCTCCGGATCGGCCAGCACGTCCCACGGGACGTCCCCCTGGCCGATGTCGACCCGCTTGGCACCGAGTGCGACTAGGCGTTCCACCTCGACTTCCCAGCCAGGGCCCCCGGCCAGATCGAGGTGGAGCCGGTTCTTGCCCGCCGGCGGCTTCGGCTTCACGGACGGCACGAAACGCAGTTCCAGACCGCCCGTGCGCCCCTTGGTCGCGTCCAGCCAGAAGCGCTCCATGCCCGCGACGTCGACTGCGTCGATCACGATCCCCGTCAGCATCCCGTTCCCCCAAGCCCTCGAACCCAAGCCGCCGAACTCAAGCCGTCGAACCCGTCAGCTCGTCGATTGTCTCCAACTCGTCGATTGTCTCCGCCAACGGGTGACCTTCGTGTGGGTCGGTGCGGCCGTCAGCGCCCTCGTGGCGGGCCCGGCCGACCCCCGACGGCCACACCGCCCCCACAATCACCCGGCGCATCGCCGCGGCCCTGGCTCCCGAGCACCCGATCCCCGACTTCGACTGACCGGACGGCTGGAGCCTGTCTCTCAGAGGGCGTTTGATCTAGGTAGATTGCCCTTTATCTCCTAGTAAGTTCCTCGCCAGGTGGGTGTCGTCTCGTCCGTTATGCGCTTGGTGAGGTTGTCGATCGAGGCGACGTGGATCATGGCCTCGGAGCTGGAGGGCAGGGTCTCGTAGTCTCGGGCGAGGCGCCGGTGCAGCATGATCCAACCAATACTTCGTTCGACAACCCAGCGCCTTTTGACAACATGGAAGCCGCGAACTCCCGGGTTTCTGTTGACGACTTCGACGTCGATTCCGAGGCTGGCGCCGTGCTCGATGACGGCGTTCTTGAAGCCGGTGTCAACCCAGCTCTTGGAGATGGTCGGGTAGGTCTTCTTGGCCTGGTCGAGGAGGCGTATTCCGACGGCGTTCTCGGACAGGCTCGCGGCGGTCACAGTCACGGCGAGGATGAGTCCGATCGTGTCGGTGAGGATCCCCCGCTTCCTGCCGACGATCTTCTTGGCGGCGTCGGTTCCCTGGCTGGTCAGGGGCATATTGGTGGAGGTCTTCACGCTCTGGGTGTCGATCACGGAAGCGGTCGGTTCGGGCTTGCGCCCTTCCTTCACGCGGGCCAGGCCGGTCAGGTCGTAGTTGAGCTGGGTGAGGATTCCCTCGTCGCGCCAGGCGGCGTAGTAGGCGTAGACCGTGCCGTGGTTGGGAAAGTCATGCGGGAGGTATTTCCAGGGGATTCCGGTGCGATTGATGTAGAGGAGTGCGTTGAATACATCGCGCAGGTCAACTTTGGCCGGCTGCCCGGTGGGCCTGCGGTCGAGCCGAGCCTTTCTCCAGGCCGTCAACGTCGGCTCGATTAAGGCCCATCTGGCGTCGGACAGGTCGCTGGGGTACGGCTTCCGCTGGCTCACGCCGTAGCGTGATCATGGATGCGGCGGACGGTGTTGTTCCGCTGCTGCTGGGCGTTTCTGCCTGATCTTCAAACCAGACGGACTTCACGCACGAGAACCGGAGTAAACGGGTGGCCTCGTTCGCAGCTCGACGGACACGATGGTGCACGTACAGGGCAAACGCCTCAAGCCTGACGGCCATGAAAGTTACTTACCGGCATAGATCATTACTAAATGCCCACTCAGAGGGTGGTTCGTGCGGTGATGTCTGTTTCCGGCTGAGGTTGGAGCAAGGTGGGACTGTAAATCGTTCGGTGCAGTTCCCCCAGCGACCGACACGGTCATGGGCTCAGCAGGGGCGTCCCGTAGGTCCCGGACCGGGCTTGCGCGGGGTGACCGCGACGCCGGTCGGACCGTCGCCGACAGGCACGGTGCCCGTGACCCGAGCAGCCGCCGTGCCGATGACCGACACCCTGTCCGCGTCGAATTCACTGACGTGGACGCGGGAGCCGTCGGGGCTGACGGCAAGTCCATTGGGCCCTGCGCCCACCTCGATGGTGTCCGTGACGCCATGGGTACGGGTGCTGATCACCGACACGCTGTTCGAGCCGATATTGGCCACGTAGACGTGGCATCCGTCAGGGCTGGCACCGATGCCGGCGGGTTGCACTCCGACCGGGATGCGGGCCGTGACCGTGCCACTGCGGGTCTCGATCACCGACAGGTCGTCCGAGGTCAGGTCGGAGACGTAGAGCTGGCGGCCGTTCGGGGTGAGGGCCAGTGCCGTGGGCCCCTTGCCCACGGGGACGGTGCCTACGACCGTGTTCGTGTCGGTCCGGACCACCGAGACGTCGTCCGAGGCCGCGTTGGCGACGTAGAGGCGGGAGCCGTCCGGCAGTACGGCAAGGCCCAGGGGCGAGTCCCCCACCTTGACGGTGTGCGTGACCTCGCGCGTCCGGGTGCTGATCACCGAGACGTCGTCCGACCTCACGTTGGCCACGTATGCGTGCCGTCCGTCCGGTGAGATCGTGACCCTGCTGGGCTCCTCCCCCACGGCGATGGTGTCGACGACCGTCCTGGTACGGGCCTCGATCACCGACACGGTGTCCGCCGCGGAGTTCGTGACGAAGACGTGCGAGCCGTCGGGAGTCACAGCCACGCTGTCGGGCCCGTCGCCCACTCGAACGCTGTCCACCACCGCGTCGGTACGGATGTCGATCACCGAAACCGTGTCGGAGCGGAGGTTCGCGACGTACACGAAGGCCCCCGGCCGTGCGGAGGGCTTCGATGCCGGCACCGCGAGGGCCCCCGGTGCACTCGCCATCGCCGCGAGTGCCACCGTCGCCACCAGCGCCGCGGCCGCTCGGCACCCGGTCCCCTGAGTCCGTGTCATGGACCACAAGCTACGACTCGGGGTACTGGGCGGACGCGAGGCTCGCCCAAGATCGCTGGTGGAGGCTCCGTCGGCTATTGCTTCCTGGTGAAGTTGGGAGTTCATGGGACTTGGTCGGTCCCGTCGTCCCGCCAGGCGGCGAAGTAGTAGTACGTCGCGCTCTTCTGCGGCAGATCGTGCGGGAGATGGGCCCACTGGCGGCCGGTTCGGCTCTGGTACAGGATCGCGTTCACGATCTCTCGCATGTTGTAGGCGCCCTGGTGGCCGCTGACCGAACGGTGCCAATCCTTCCACACGGTGATCACCGGCTCGATCAACGACCACTGCTCGTCGGATAAGTCACTCGGATACGGCTTACTCACAAACTGCCCTCTCAGATCCGCGTATGGGATCGTCGTGAGCATGATCGAGTCTTGGGTGATCGACGACGGCAGGGGTGTGCCGGTGGCGGCAGACACTGTGCGCGACATGCTTCGGGCGAGGATCGCCGAAGGGCAGCGTGAGACGTGGCTGGCCAGTTCGTCCGGCCGCTTGTCGGCTCTCGTGACCAACGGCGAGCGGGCGATGCTGTCGTTGCTCAACGAAGAGGGCGACCCCGGCGAGCACGCGGTGGATCCAGGAGCGGAGGGATCGAGCGAGGGCTCCGTCCTCTCCAACGCGCAGCACGACGCGTATCCGAACGAGGACACCGTGCCGCTCGAGGAAGCGTTCAGGATCCTCAGCCACATCTTGGGCGAGGGTTCCTGGCCTCCTGACGCGTCCTGGATGGACGATCGCTGACGAAGTGCGCTATCGGCGCGCCCCGATGAGAACGGCGGCCAGGTGCGGTGCGGCAGGTGAGTTCCGTGTGGACGGGTGAGTTCCGTGTGGACGCTCGTCATGGTGCTGCCTCACGTCGTGTCGCTCGCTCGGGACGACTCGGTGATCGCAGGACGTTGCGTCGCAGGTGGGGCAGATCGCAGCTTCCGTTCGCCACCGGGTACGGATGCCTCCGCCGCCGAGGGTGCGCCCTGCCCGGAGGAGGCACGGGCAGCGGCGGAGCAGCCGATAGAGGGGGCCGGCGCATACCGCGCGGGGTCGAACCGGACGCTCAGGCGACTGGCTCCAATCCCGGTCCTCCATCGGCTGAACGGCCGTGCCGAGCCCGCCGCACGGGACGTCGCACGCCGGGCGTCCAGCCGTGCTGTCGGAGGCGGCTTGTATCCTGCACGCATTCGACGATCGGACGATCGCGGATACGGGCTTGCGGGCACGGGGCGGGCATCCAGGGGCGGGAGCGCAGGGATTTCGATGAGTGACGCACGTCCGATACGAAGCCACGGACCGGGTCTCTCGGTCGGCGCGCGCATCATCGCCGTGGTCGTCCTCGTCGTGATGGGGGCCGTCAGCGCGTGGCTCCAGCACGACGCTCGCGGGCGGAGTGCGGAGCCGCGTACGGAGTTCACCGCGAACAACCCGCCCGCCGGTCTGCCCACCGCGCTCACCACCGGCCAGCACCTTCACTGGTCACGCTGCACCTCGCCGCCCACCGCGCGCACGGGCTACGACTGCGCCACCATGAAGGCCCCCCTCGACTACCGGAAACCGGTCGGCAGGACGATCGACGTCGCCCTGATCCGCCGCAAGGCCACCGGCCCGAACGCCCGGCGCATCGGCTCGCTCGTCCTCAACTTCGGCGGCCCCGGCGTGTCCGGCGTGAGCGGACTGCCGGAATTCCTCAACCAGTACGAGCCGCTCCTCGACCGCTACGACCTGGTCTCCTTCGACCCGCGCGGCGTCGGCGCGACCATCCCCGTGCGATGTGGGAAGACCGCGGACGACACCGGCTACGACGGGGCCGACGCCTGCGCCGAGCACTCCGGGGCGCTCCTCCCCTACATCGGCACCTCGCACACCGCGCGCGACCTCGACCTGATGCGCTACCTCCTCGGCGACGAGCGGCTGCACTACTTCGGCGTCTCGTACGGAACGGCGCTCGGCGCGGTCTACGCCCACCTGTACCCGTCGCACGTGGGACGGCTCGTCCTCGAAGCGTCCGTCGATCCGACCGAGGACCTCGACGAGAAGGGAGTGTCGCAGGTCAAGGCGGTCCAGGCGGCGTTCGACCGGTTCGCCGCGCACTGCGCGGCCCATGTCCGCCACTGCCCGACCGGCGACGGGCCCGAGGAGGCCGCGCGGCGCATGGCGCGCCTGGCCCACCGCTTGGAGAAGAAGCCCGCCCCGGCCGGCGCCGGAAGGCACCTCGACGCCGACGACCTCGCGTACGACGTCAGCGAGCATCTCGACCTCGGCACGGACGGCTGGACGCCGCTCGCCAAGGCCCTCACCGCGCTGATCGACCACAACGACGGCCGCCCGCTGAGCAAGGGCGCAGACGACATCGGCTCCGCCGACCGCGCGGCATCCCCGCGCGACCACAGCCGCGCCGCCCTGGTTGCGATCACCTGCGCGGACTCCAGTCTGCGCCCCGGCTTCGAACGCCTCGACCGGGACGAGGCCCGCATCAAAGCCGCCTCGCCCCTCTTCGGCGCAACCTGGTCCACCGGCGTCTACCTCTGCTACGACTGGCCGTTCGACGGCGAGCGCGACACGCTCCAGGTGAACGCCGACGGCGCGGCCCCCGTCCTGGTGGTCGGCGGCACCGGCGACCCGAACACCCCCTACGCCGGCGCCCGTCACATGGCCCGCGCCCTGGGCGACGGCGTCGGCGTCCTCCTGACGGCCGAGGAGGAGGGCCACGGCACATATCCGCAGAACCGCTGCGTCACGGAGGCGGTCGAGCACTACCTCCGCACGGGCCGCACCCCTGCCCCGGGGACGGTGTGCCGGGGCAGCATGTCCTGAGGCTCGTACGGATCCGCCGGGCAGCCGTCAGCCCACGGTTCGCTCGCATCTGGAGGGTGAAGGCGTTCGCGTCGTCGGCGGCGGCAACGTCCACCGCTGCCGGGCCCGGCTCGGCCACGTGCGCGTCAAGGATTGCTCTCATGACCCTTTGGGCCATGTCCGCCCTAGGCGGTGGGAATGCGTACCGTCTCCACCCAGCTCGGGGGCTGCTGTGAGGCGGAGCCGATCAGGGCCGCGATGACGCGGCAGGGCGGGTTCTCGTCGGGCCAGGGGGTGAGCCCGTCGGTGAGGACCACGACGATGTTCGGGCGGTCCGGCGTCGCGAGCGCGGCCTCGATGCCGACGCGCATGTCCGTGCCGCCACCACCGCCCAGGGTGATCTGTTCGGTGGCCACCACCCGGGACACGGCCTGCACATCGGCGTCGCATGCCAGCACGGTCACGCGATTGCCCCGTACCCCCACCTCACGCAGGACACCCGTCACCTCCGCGAGGGCGGCGGCCAGTTCGGCGTCGCCCATCGAACCGGAGGTGTCGATGACCACGGCCACCCTCGGCAGCGGCCGGCGCAGGCTCGGCAGGACGACACCGCGCAGCGCCGGGGTGCGGCGCGACGGGCGGCGATACGTGTAGTCGACGGCTCCGCCCGCCCACGCCGCGGCTTCGCGGACGGCACCGGACAGCGCCTGCCGCCAGTCCACGGTGGGTTCCAGGATCTCCTCGGCCCAGCGTTGCCAGCCCCCGGGCAGATGGCCACGGCCGCGCTGGTGGGCGCGCATCGCGTCGGCGGTCTGGCGGCGCAGTGCCTGCGCCTCGATCTCCCCGATCCGTGCGGTCCCCGCCTCTCCCGGCAGGTCCCAGGGCACGGGCCGGCCGTGGGCGCCCGATCCGCAGTCCGGCGTACGCACCTCCGGCGGCAGCCGGTCCAGATACACCTCGAACAGCTGGCCCTCGGGAAGGCCGAACAGGCGGGGTTCCATACGGCCTTCGGGCAACCGCAGACCGTCGGAGAGCAGATCGTCGTTGATCTCGCAGTCCTGGGCGACGTTCACGCGGTGCCCGTCGCGCTGGGCGGCGGCGGGGAGCCGGTCCGCCCGGCCGTGGTGGTCGCGCAGCAGGTGCGCCACCTCGTGCACCCACACGCCCGCGAGCTCGGGCACCGGAGTCGCCTCGACGAAGGCGGGTGACACATAGCAGCGCCAGTGCCGGTCCACGCCCATCGTGGGCACCTGCGTGCTCGGCACGACGGTCAGCGAGTACAACGCGGCCGCCAGATACGGCCGGTCGCTCGCCGCCCGGTAGCGGGCGGCGAGCAGTTTGGTCATGTCCAGGGCGCCGCGGGTGTCCCCCGTGGTCCCCCCGGGCGTCACCGGCCGCCGCCGGGCAGCGCCCCCGACATCTGCAGCAGGTCGAGGAACCCGTCGATGCCGGGCGGTACGGGCCAGTCGAGGTGCCGCATCATCGCGAGGTCGGTGGCGGCCCGGGCGGCCACGTCGGGTACGCCCGCGTCCACGGCCTTCGCCAGGACCACCCACCCCGCCTCCCAGCGCGGCCGGGTGAGGTCGCTCTGGATGGCGGAGACCACCGCGATGAGGAACGCCAGTTGCCGGTCTCCGCGATCGGGCAGGGCGAAGGCCTCCGGGTCGGCGAGGACGCGGTCGGGGTCGGGCAGGTCGAGGTGTTCGAGGTAGGAGAGCAGTTCGAGGCCCGCGCCGTCCCCGACGGCGCCGGTGAGCGCGGCGGCCAGCGCCTCCCGGCCGGCACCGGCCGCGTATCCGGTGGCGAGCAGCTTGAGTGCCATCTCCCAGGTGCGGGGAGAGGGCCACGAGCGGCCGCGGCTCTCGGCGTCGCCGGGGATGTGGTGGACGAGCCCGGGCCGGGCCGTGAGGAAGCCGGAGATCGCGCCGCGGGCCCGCGCGACCGCGCCGGGAACCTCGCCGGCGCCGACGACGGGCACGGTGACCTCGGGCCAGGTGCCGGCCATGCCGCGGGCGACGGTCCGGGGGTCGTGGGTCCATTCGAGGTGGACGAACCGGTTGGCGAGCGGGGGGCTGAGGTGCCAGCCGTCGGTCGCGCTGGACGGCGGGTTGGCGGCGGCGACGATACGTACGGCCTCCGGCAGGACCAGGCTGCCCACCCGTCGTTCGAGCACGACGCGCAGCAGGGCCGCCTGCACGGCGGGCGGCGCGGAGGAGAGTTCGTCGAAGAAGAGCAGGCCCTGCCCGGCCTTGGCGAGGCGGACCGCCCAGTCCGGCGGGGCCATCGGGACGCCGGTCGCGGCCGGGTCGTCACCGACGATGGGCAGGCCCGCGAAGTCGGAGGGTTCGTGCACGCTGGCGATGACCGTCTCCAGCGGCAGGCCGAGCCCACCGGCGAGCTGTTCCAGGGCGGCCGACTTGCCGATTCCCGGTTCTCCCCACAGCAGCACGGGCTGATTGGCCGTCACGGCGAGGGCCAGTGCTTCCAGTTGGGGGTTCGCGGCGGGTTCGGTGCGGTGCGTACGCAGCCTGCGGTTGAGGTCGTCCGCGGCCGCCAGCGGGCCGGACGGCGCGGTGGGGGCGGTCACGTCGGTGCTCAAAGGGGCAGCCTCTCCTCGTCGTCGGGCTCGTCCTCGTCGTCGGCCTCGGACTCGTCGGCGGGCTCGTCGGCGGGCTCGTCGGGTTCGGACCCGTCGTCGGACGCTGCGGGCTCGAACCCGAAGCCATGCCCGTCGGGTCGGACGTCGTCTTCAGGCTCGTCGGGCTCGTCGGCGTAGGACTCCGCCTCCTCCTCCATCCACTCGTCCCACCAGTCGGCGCCGATGCCGGGGTGCTCCGCCTGGACGCGCTTCTGCAGGAAGCCCAGGTCGCGCCGCTTGTAACGGCGGACGATCTGGGCGAGCGAGAGCTCGGACTCGTCGACCACGTCGAGCCGCGCCCCGGCGGCGACGAGCGCCTTGACCAGCGCCTTCGAACCGAGGTCGTTGGCAGCCACGTACAGCGGTGTGCGTTCCCTTTGGTCACGTGCCTCGAGGTCGAGTCCGGCCGCCAGCAGCCGCGGCAGAAGCGTCTCGTGGTCGAGGAGGTTCAACAGGTGCAGCAGAGAACGGCCTTTGGGGTCCCGAACGCGCGGGTCGACACCGGCGTCGAGGAGTTCGAGCACGCCGGGGGTGTCACCGTGCTGGGCGCGCAGGAAGAGCTCACTGCGCTGGGTCCGCAGTGCCTTCGGCAGGCGGCCATCTCCGGAGGTCCATGTCTGTTCCATGGCGAAGCATCCGGCGACGGCGCCGCCGAACGCGCGCAGGGCGCGTTCGCGCTGCTGCTCCTCGTCGGTGTGCGGCATGGCCAGCAGGCCGCCGGGGCGGAAGGCCACCTCGTGCCATTCCCCGCGGCACCTGATCCGCACCGGTTCGGGGAGCGTCGGCCCCGGGGGGCCGGCCGGGGCCGCCGGGGCGGGGAGAGCCGGGAACAATGCCTCGCGGACGAGCGGGTGAAAGTGCTCCGCCGCGATGCCCCCGGCGCGCATGAGGTCGAGGTCGGGAAGTCTGCGCCACAGGACTTCGGCGAGCAGCGGAACGCCCTTGGCCTCCTCCCGGTCGACGGCTCGCATCAGCAGTCCGCCGGCGGCCGCGGGCTCCAGGAGGATGTAGGTCCGCCAGTGCGCGGCAATGACGAAACGGTCGGCGACGCCCGCGGCGATCTGCCGGCGGATCTCCGGCTCCAGTTGGGTGTGGTCGAGCGCGATCCCGCCGAGGAGCTCCTCCAGGTCGACCTGGTACCAGCGCGAGTTCTCGACGGGTGTCAGGTCCGCCGCGATGCCGACGGCGGCGAGGGCGGCCCGCGTCTCGCCCTTCTGGTGCAGCAGCGTGGCCCATTCGGCCCGCGCCGCCGGATCACCCGCGCCGGGATCGGCCGTGGGCAGTTCACCGGTGCCGCGCGGGGTGGCGTCGGCGTGGAAGAACGGCGGCCGGTCGGTGCCGCCGCTGCGTTCGAGCAGTTCGGCGGTGTGCCGTACGTCCCACAGGTGCCGCGCGTGCCGCCAGTCCTCGGTTCCCGGGCCGAAGACTCCCCCGTCCCGCTCGTCCTCGACCGTGCCGAACCGCAGGGCGATCCGCTGCGGTCCGTCGACCATCGCGGGTGTGGTGATGTGCAAGCACGGCGCGGTCAGACGGTCTTCGTCGGCCGCCTTCGGATGGTAGCGGGCCAGGACGACCGTCTTGTCCGTGGCAAGCGTGGTCCGGCCGCCGAGTATGCGCGGCAGATGCCAGCGCAGCAGATCGGGGGCGAGGTGACGGAGGTCGTTCTCCAGGGCCGTGGCGACGTGGTCGCCGCAGTGGTCGGCCACCTCGGACAGCGTGAAGGCGACGTCGACGTTCGCCGCCGCGCAGGCTCCCCGCCAGTCACCGGCCAGTCGTGCGGCGGTGGCGCGTTCGATCATCCAGCGGGGCACCGCGTACCGGCGGATGCGGCGCCGGCTCGACGCCTCGTCCGCGGGGAAGCAGCGGAGTTCGCCACGAGGGCTCAACGGTAGACGCTCCCTATCGCGCGCAGGTCGGGGTGCGCCCTGCCGACGGGCCGCAGGCGCAGGGTGAAGGACCGCTTCGCCTTGCGGGGCAGACCGGGGCCCAGACCGACGTACTCCAGGGGCGAGTTGTCGGGGACGGCCGCCAACAGGGTCTTCGCGCCGCGTCCGGTCAGACCGGTGTGGCACAACTCCAGTCGGCGCAGCGGGCTTCCGGGCAGGGCGGCAGCCAGTGCGTGGGCGCCTTCGTCGCCGGTGGTGTTGGCGGGGGCGCCGAGGCTGCGTTCCGACAGTGGCCGGCCGAGGTCGAGTGCCTCGATGCCGCCGAGGGAGTCGGCGAGGGCTCGGGCGCCGACGGGGCCGATGCCGTTGCCGCCGAGGCCGAGACGGACGGGTCGGGTGGAGTCGGCGGCGGCGGCCAGGATCGCGGCGCCCTCGTCTCCGAGGTGGTTGGCGGGGAGGTACAGCTCGCGCACGCCCGCCTCACGGATCAACTCCGCCAGGAGCGGGGCGGCTTCGGCGGTCAGGCCGTTGCCGCCGAGGAAGAGGCGTTCGACCGGGCTGGGCCGGTCGGTGAGGGTTTCGCACAGAGCGCGCAGGCCGTCGGTGGTCAGTCCGGTGTTGACCAGGTCGAGGGTGCGCAGGGTGGTGTTGCGGCGGAGCATGGCGGCGAGTGCGTGGGCGCCGTGGTCGCCCACCGGGTTGCGCTTGAGCCACAGGGCGTGGACGGTGGCGTCCGTCGCTAGCGCGTCGGTGAGTGCGTCAACGCCTGCGGGGCCGATGCGGTTGCAGCCGAGGTAGAGGGTGTGCAGGCCGTGGTCGCCCGCGAGCGCGTCGGCGACCGCGCGGGCTCCCTCGTCGCCGATGGCGTTGGTGCCGAGCAGGACGTGCGCGGCGTGCGGGGAGGCGGCCGCCACGGGCATCAGCCGGGCGGCGCCGTCCGCGCCGAGTCCCTGCTTGCACAGGTCGACCCGTCCGTCCGCGCGCACGGTGCCGAGCGGGTACGTCTCGTCGGCCTCGACCGGCCGGGCGGACCGCAGTCGGGCGAGCAGCGGTTCCAGGGCGGCGGGATCGCTGATCGCGATGTCGGGGTGCTCGATCGCGGGGCAGCGTACGGGCGTCGGCTGCGTCATCACCACTCCACCGGTCCATCGCCGGTGCCCGGCGCGCGGAGAGCGGCATCGCCCTCCGCCCTCCGGGGGTGAACCGACGCCAATCGACATTCCTCCACGAAAAGGGTGGCAAGACCGGCCGGATTCGAACCGACGTCCTCCAGCTCGATGCTTGGGCGCGACGACCTCTGCGCTACAGCCTTGCCACGGTGATCATAACCAATGCCGCGTCCGCGCCGACACCCGGTCGGCCGGATCTGTGGACGACCCGGCCGGGTGGAGGATGTGCGACTCCCGGCGGGGTCGGAGCCACTCGGTTACGCCTTGTCGGTCACGAAGCCGTCCAGCGCGGCCGTGAGTTCGGCCGGCTTCTCCACGGGCAGTTCGTGGCCGGCGTCCACGATCCGCACCACGGCGTCCGGGTAGGCCTTCGCCATCCGGAGCATCTGCGAGACGGGCAGTTGGATGTCGTGGAAGCCGTGGATCAGGAGGGTGGGGGTACGGATCTCGCCGAGCCGGTCGAGGACGTCGAAGGACCGCATGGCGCCGTAGCAGGTCATGACCACCTCGCGGGGCGTGCCCGCCGAGGCGCTGATGTACTCGCGGATCTTCTCGCGCGGGTAGCCGGGGGCGAAGGCCCGCTGGATGTTGGCGGCCACGAACAGCTTGAACGGCACCCTGGTGGAGACCGCCATCAGCAGGCCCCTCCCCCGGCTGTACGTCATCCTGCTGATCGAGTTCACCAGCACCAGCCGCTCGACCCGCTCGGGGTGGGCGAGTGTCAGGGTCTGCGCGATCATCCCGCCCATGGAGTGGCCGACGAGGACGAACCGGTCGAGCTCCAGATGGTCGAGGACGGCGAGTACATCACCGGCCAGCTCCGCCACGGTCCGCCGCCCCGACCCCTCGCTCTCCCCGTGCCCGCGCAGGTCCAGTCGTACGACCCGCCGCTTCTGCGCGAAGTGGTCCATCTGGTGGTCCCAGCGGTGCCGGTTGGCCGTCCAGCCGTGGATGAACACCAGGGGCACACCGTCGCCGTCGCGGGGGCCCTCGTCGTCGTACGTCAGCGCGGCGCCGTCGACTTCGAGCTGCGGCATGGGGGCCTCCTGGGTGCGGTCTGGTTACTGGTCGGTACGGTAACGGGCGACGGGGCCCGCCGTCACCGTCGTTCGCCGAGGAATTCGAGGATGTGGCCGAAGACATCGAGAGCGGCGCCCCGGCCCAGGAACGTGTCGAGGTGGCCGTAGGCGGGGATCTCGGTGTACGACACGTCGAGCTGCGGTTGGCGGTGTGCCAGCACCTCGTGACAGAGCCGCTGCGAGTCCAGCCACAGTCCGTTCTCGCTTCCGGCGAGCAGCAGCACTGGGGCGTCGATGCGGCCGGCCGCATCCAGGGCGTTGGGCGGCAGCGCCCGGTAGCGGTGGTCGGTGTCGTGCCAGCGGACGACGCTGCGGGCCAGCTCGATACGGCGCAGGTGCGGCAGGATCCACAGCGGCGCGGGACCGAGCAGTTCGGCGAGCCGGTCGTGGGTGGTCTCGGACAGGTTCTCGTGCAGGAACAGCGAAGCGCCCGAGCCCCACGCCGAGTTGTGGAGGATCTGGCAGGTCGGGTCCGGGCAGGCCGCCCCGCGCGAGGCCAGCGCGAACAGGGGCGTGTACCTCGACCGGAGGCCCACCTTGCGGAAGTCGACCGGAATGTGGTCGATCCGGCTCTTCAACAGCTCGCCCGCCAGCGTCATCCGCAGCGAGGTGCGTCCAGCGAGCTTAGGCGTCAGGAACACGCCCTGGGAGACGACGCCCGCGAGCCCGGGCACCAGTCCCGCCGTCATGCTCAGGGACAGGGCGAGGGAGCCGATGCAGTGGGCGACCACGAACAGCGGCCTGTCTCCGATGCGTTCGCGGATGCGGGAGACGGCGGCGGGAATGTCGTGGAGGGCGACGTCGTCGTAGGTGTACCTCTGGCCGGTCTCGTTGTAGGGCAGCCGGCAACTGCCCCGCCAGTCGAGGAGCCAGGGCTCGTAACCGTCGTCGAGCAGAACGTCGACCAGGTTGCGGGTCTCCGGGAGCAGGAACATGTCGGCGGACGCGGTGTGGCCGTGCAGGAGCAGCACGGCGGGCCGGTCCCGCTCTCCGCTGTCCACGCGGGTGAGAGCGAGTCGTACGCCGTCCCCGGCACGGAAGGGGATCTCCTCGACGCGTGACGGGTCGAGGCGATGGCGAAGGGGACGCAGGGCCGTGCCGGTCCTGACCTTGCGGATCGTCGGCCTGGTACGGGAGTTGGCGCTTCTGAGGATCATCGGTGGCGCTCCGAGGGGGTCGGGGTGCGGCGCAGGTCGAGGAGGTCCGCGGTGGCGCGGGCGAAGGGGCCGAGCAGGCCGCGGCCCATCTCCACTCCGAACCAGGCGAGCCAGGTCAGTTTGGCGGCGCGCTTCTCCCGCCCGGTCAGCCGAGGGTCGACCTTGATGCCGTCGATCTGGTCGCGCACATAGGTGTCCGCGGGTACGACGAGCTCGCCCGCGAGGCATGCCGGTTCGCCCTCGCGGCCGAGCTCGACGCTCAGCGCCCGGGTCTGCCGCCAGACGTCACGGCGGGCGCGGGCGTACTTGTGCCCCTCGAGCCACCAACGGCCTCCGTCGGCGTCGCGCAACGTCAGTCGGTAGCGCAGGAGTTGGTGGCGCATCCCGTGCCGCTGCGGGATGCCCTCCTCGGGGCGGATCCAGACGTCGCCGCGCTCCACGAGCAGCGGCGCGGGATGGACCGCGGCGCACAGCAGCTCGCCGCTCACGTCCACCCGGCGCTCCTTCACCAGTTGGTACATGCTCGCGATGGAGAGGGTGAGCGCCATCGAGCAGGGGGTGTCGGTGGCGGCGCCGACCGGGCCCACGGCACCCTCGGTCGTCTCGGAGAACCACAGGTACGGCTGGTCGTCCTTGTGGGGAAGCCGGGCCAGCCCGCCCTGGGCGAGGCTTTCGAACGTCCTGAGTTGAGCCTGGGCGTCGTAGCGGGTGGCGGGGCTCAACCCCAGCGCTTCGACGAGGGCGGCGGTGCGTTCGCCCGACGCCGCCGGCCCCTTCAGGGTCGCCTCGCACAGCTTGAGGGCGGTGGGGCTTCGCAACACGCGTGTGAGGAAGTCGAGTTCGGGAACCGGGTCGGTCTCCAGGCGGGCCAGGACGTCGGTGCGCCACTCGTCCCAGTCCTGTACGCGCACATGCATCCCGCCGAAGGCCATGTCCCGTACGACGTCGTCGAGGGTGTTGGGCACGCCGGTCAGGTTGTAGTCGAACCCCCAGGCGTCGGGTTCGCAGATGACGGCGGCCGCGACCCGGCTCACCCAGTCCACCGGGGCCGCGTTCAGACACTGAAAGGCGGGCACGGTGCGAAAGCGCCCGAAGGCCGCGATGAGGCCGCTGCTGAGGTCCTGCGGGTTGTGCGCGCCCGTCCGGGTGTGGCCCCCGATGCCTCCCGGGCGCATCGCGGTAACGATCAGACCGTGGTCGCGGGCCCGCCGCAGGGCGACCTCTGCCGCCCATTTCGTCTGGTCGTAGCCCGCGACGAGGCGGTCGACGTGGGCGAGCGGGTCGTCCTCGCCCATGGAGGTGATACCGACCTCGTTGAAGACCGCGATCGAGGAGATGTGGTGCAGCGGTTTGGGCGGGCCGGTCGCCGCCAGTTCCGCGAGGGTCAGCGCGCCGATGACATTGCTCTGCCGCAGTGACTGGTAACCGCGCAGGAAGTCCACGGCCGCCGCCACGCCCACGACGCTGTCCACTTCGTGGGCGAGCTTGTGCCAGACGTCGTCGGACAGACCGAGGCGCGGTCGCCTGATGTCGCCGGGAAGCACCGTCACCCGACGGCGGATCTCCGACGACCAGGGCAGCCGGTGGCTCTTCAGCGACGCGGCGAGGCGCGCCGTGGCGGCCTCCTCGTCGGCCGCGCGAACGAGGCAGTGGACATGTGCGTCACTGTGCCTGAGCAGGTCGAGGAGCAGATGGCTGCCGAGGAAGCCGGTGGCGCCGGTGAGCAGGATCCGGCGGGGCGGCGCGGGCTCGGGCGAGCCGGTCCAGGGAAGGCGGTCGGCCAGGGAGAGGTCGGCCAGGATCTGGTCGAGGTCTTCGGGCCGGGCCGTGGCGTACGACGTGTCGCCACCGGTGGTCCGAGCCGTGACCGTCGCCATGGGTGCGGCGACGATCGCGCTGCTCGGCGGGGCCGGGGCCGGGGTCCGTGTGTCCGCCGAGGTCGCCGGCACACTCGGGGCTGCGACGACCGCCGCGGCACCCCCGACGGCCAGCCAGCGCCGGGCGAGACTGCGTGGCCGGGCGTCGGCGAACACCTCGTCGAGGTCGATCTCCATGCCCAGCTCTTCCTCCAGCGCCGCGACGAGTTCCACGGCGCCCACGGAGGTGCCACCGGCGTCGAAAAAGTCGGTGTCGGGTGAGAGCCGCCCTCCAGGGACGAAGCGAGCGGCCGCCGCGGCCACGACGACGGCCAGGCCGTCCGCGTCGGGGGCGGCGACAGGGGTGGGCAGGACGTCGGCGTCGCGATCCGTCGCGGTGCCCGGGTCGCGATCCCTCGCGGTACCGGCGTCGCGATCCCTCGCGGTACCGGTGACGCCACCGGCGCCCACACCCGCCACTGCCGCTGCCTCTGGCGCTGCACCAGCACCAGCAAACGGCTCGGTGTCCGTCACGGACACGGCAGTGGCACCAGCGTCCGCCGCCGGGTCCTCCCCGGCGCTCGACGCGGCGGTGTCCGCCTCTGCGCCCGCGTCCGGATTCGTGCCGGACCGCGTCACCGTGGGGGCCGGGGCCGCCTGCGCGATCCTGGCCAGCAGGGCCTCCACGCTCAGCCCTCCGTCACCCCGCTCGATCGCCTCGGCGGTCGCCCGCTGTCCTGCGGACGGCGACGCGTCCTCGTTCACATCACGCATAAGAGACCTTCCCCGTGTGCACTGTCCATGTCCGCACTGCCTGCGCCCGCCGGAGCGCCCACCCGCTCACTGCCGGCGCCAGGAGCGGAAGGCCCGCAGTTGTTCCGGCGTCACCACGGCCTCCAGTCGCTCGTCGTCCTGGTCGCCGCCACCGAGCGCGGCCAGCAGACGCCGTGCCGGTACGTTGCGGTCGGTGCGCTCGGCCGTCAGCCGGACTTTCGCGCAGCCCAGCCGGTCGGCGTGGTCGGCCAGCCGACACAACAGCCGTTCCTCGACGCCCCGGCCGAGTGCGCGGCAGCTCAGCTTCCAGGCGAGAACGTCGAGTTGATCGCCGTCCGCGCGCACGGCGAGCAGGCCGATCTGGCCGTAGTCGCCGAAGCGGTCCCGTGCCGCGGCCGTCCAGACCTCACCCTGCTCCCGCCACCGCGCGAGATCGCCACCGTCGGCGGAACGGGGATGGAGAGTGAACTGATTGGTGCGGCGTACGAGTTGTTCGGCCCGCTCGACGTCGGCGTCGGACAAGGCCCGGATGTCGACCTCCAGCTCCAACTGGGCGAGGAACTCCTCGAACCCGGCCTGCTCGCGCACCGCGTCCCGCTCCCGCTCCTGCGCGTAGAACCCGGCCCGCAGCTCGTCCTCGGCCGTCGCCGCCGCCGGGACGAGCGGCCACAACCGGCGCAGGAAGTCGTCCAGTTCGGCCGCCGGGGGGCAGGTCACCGACAGCACCTCGGGCAGCACCGAGCGCACTCCCTCGATCTCGACGGGGTTGTCGTCGAGGAACAGGAAGCTGTCCAGCCCCAGGTTGAGGGTGCGGGCCGCCTCCGTGAGCCGGCCGGGCTTGGGGCCCCAGCCGGCGGACAGCGCGCTGAAGTGTTCCGCCTTCAGCGTGCTGTCCGGACGGTCCAGGACGGCTCGTACGGTGTCCTCGTCGTTGTTGCTGACCAGGGCCAGCAGCGCGCCCGAGGAACGCCACCGCAGCAGCGTGCGTGCCAACTGAGCGCGCGGGCCCGTGAGATCCACCGACTCGGGGCCGATCTCCCCGGCGACCCCGCCCCACAGGGTCTCGTCCCCGTCCACCGCGATCACCTTCGGCGCCGGACGCAGGACCGCTCGCACTACTTGGGCCAGTCTCAGGGCCACCGCCGCCTGGAATCGCGGGGTGAACGGGAGATGAGCGAGCCGCTCGGTCCGTCCGTCGAAGCACTCCGCGAGGCCGTGTCGGCCCGTCCAGTCGTCCGGGCCGAGTACCGCGATGCCGGTCGCCTCGGCCAGCTCGGCGGCGAGGTCGTTCTCCCATCGCGCGAAGCGGTCGTCGTGCCGCGCCGAGGGCAGGATGCCGACAATCAGTGGTCTGCGGGTCCGCTCGGACAGGGCCCGCAGCGCGGCCGGGTAGGCGGTGCGCAGTTCGGCCAGGACGGCGTCGGTGACCGGGCCGAACCGTTCCAGGTCCACGGCCCGCAGCAGCACCACACCCACCGCTGCCGTCGGATCGGCGAAGACACCCGAGGGATCGCGCAAAGCGGCGAGCACCTGGTGGTACGGCGCTTCCGCCACCGTCGGACCCTCGTCCCGCCCCCGCTCCCCCGCTCTTCCCCGGGCGTCCTCCTCCATCGCCGCCTCGCACAGCAGCGGCAGGTTGCCGAGCGCGAAGGTGGCGGCGAGGGCGAGCGAGCTGCGCGGGTGAGCAACGGGCTGTCGCTCGACCGGGGTTGCGGTCGCACGGACCGCCGCCGTCGGGTCGTCGGCCGTCACCGCGAGCAACCGCAGGTATTCCTGCGCCAGCTCGGTGGTGGTCGTCGCGTCCAGGATGTCGAGATTGTGGTCGAGGCGGAGGCGGCCGGCGTCCGGCGTCATCGTGACCATGAGGTCGAGGTCGGAGTATCCCGTTCCGGCCGGGAGCACCTCCAGTCGGCGGAGGTGGGCCGCCGAGGAACGTACGTAGTTGAAGTACACCTCTACGAGCGGGGCGTTCGCCCGGTGCAGTCCCTGCCTGGCCAGGGTCGCCAGCACGTCCGAGAACATGGCGCCCTTCGCGAGGACCCGGTCCAGGCGCGCGTCCGTGCGACGCAGTACCTCCTCGATCCGCTCCCCCGCGCCCGCCTGTGCCGGGAACGGCACCGGTACGCCGAAGAAGCCCACCGCGTCGTACGCGTCGGCGTGGATGCGCGTGTCGACGGGCACGGCGAGCACGAAGCGCTCCCGTTCACGCATCCTGGCCAGCAGTACGGTCAGGGTGCCGAGACAGAAGGCGGCGGGGGTGACAGCGAGCGCGCTCGCGGCCGCCGACACCCGCTTCATCAGCCCGTCGGGGATCGTGACGGTCACGCTCCCGGCCCGGTACGAACGCGCCGCCGGGCGGGGCCGGGCGAGCGTCAGGTCGAGCCGCTCGCTGCCGTGGAAGGCCTCGCGCCAATCGGTGTCGGCGCCGGAGCCGTCACCGCCTCGCTGGGCCTCGATGAGCAGGTCGATGTCACGGTTGGTGACGGCGTCGCCGAGCGAGGTTCCGGAGAGTTCGGCGTCGATCTCCCCCGCCACGAGCAGGAGCGACTGCAGATCGCTCACCGCGTGGTGCGCGCCGAACAGCAGGGTCTGGCCTCGCGTGCCGGCGTCGAACAGTTCGAACCGCCACAAGGACGCTCTCGCGAGGTCGAACGGAGTCTCCAGCAGTCGGGACAGCCGTGCGTCGGCGTCCAGTTCGGCATCGGCAGGCAGGTCCGTCCAGCGCAGCAGCGGATCGGTCGACTCCCGCTCCACACGGAGCTGTCGGCTCCGTCCGTCACCGCCGTCGATCGCCGTGCGCAGGGCCGCGTGGCGCCCGGCGAGCCTGGTGACGATGTCGGTGAGCGCCTCGCGGGTGGTGGGTGCGGTGAGCCGGACGGCCAGGCCGACGGCGTGTGCCGCGTGCGGCATGCCCGGCTGGGCGCTGCGCAACAGCCGTACGACGTCACGGGTCGCGGGCCGCAGTTCGCTCTGGGGCACCTCGGAGGTGACGTCGGGCTGTGGCTCCTCGTTTCGTGGAGCGGTGTCGCGTTCGGGCAGTACCTCGCCCAGGGCCCGCGCTAGGCCCCGGATGTCGGACGCCGAGAAGACGGCGGCGGCCGGGAGTTCGGCGCCCAGCTCGCGGGTGAAGGCGTTGCGCAGCCGGACCAACATGAGGGAGTCCAGGCCCAGTTCCTTGAGGGCCGTGGTCGCGGACACCTCCACGGTACCGCCGGAGACCTGGCCGACCTTGACCCGTACATACGCTTCGAGCCGTGCGGCGCGGTCCCGGTCCGTCGTCGCCGCGAACACCAGGGCGACGAGGCCGTCCGTGCTCGCGGGGCCCGTGGCGACGGTGATCAGGTCAGCCAGGATCGGGCGGGTGCGTGCCGCGTCCGGGTCGAGCTCCAGTGCCGCCAGGTCCAGGGCGAGGGGGGCGAGCTGGCGGCGGGAGGTGGCGAGCACCCGCTCGAACAGGTCGCCGCCTTCCGCCGGGGTGAAGGCGACCAGACCCGAACGGCTGGTCTCTGCGGCCCGGGTGCCGGAACCGGCGACCATGCCGACCTCCGCCCAGGCGCCCCAGTCCAGGCTCAGCGCGCGGCGGCCGCTGCGGGAGAGGTGGTGTGCCCAGGCGTCGAGGTAGGCGTTCGCCGCGGCGTACGGGCTCTGGCCGGCCGAGCCGAGGACGCCGGCCGCCGAGGCGAAGAGGACGAACCTCTCAGCCTCCGGCGCCAGTTCGGTGAGCAGGGTGGTGCCCAGGACCTTGGGGGCGAGCACGCGCAGGACGCGTTCGTCGGTCAGGTTCGCCACCGTGGCGTCGTCGAGGACGCCCGCCGCGTGAACGACGGTGGCGATGGGTCCGGCCTCGCGTCGTACGGTGTCCAGGGCGGCCGTCAGCGCGGCGCGGTCGGCGACGTCGGCACGGGCGAGGTGGACGGTGACACCGCGTGCCTGGATCTCTTCGATCCAGCTCCGCGTGGCCGCGTCGGGTCCGCCCCGGCTGAGCAGGGCAAGTCGGCGGGCGCCCCTGCGGACCAGCCGCTCGGCGACCACGCGGCCGAGGCCGCCCAGACCGCCCGTGATCAGGTGCACGCCGTCGACGCTGATCCCGTCGTGCGTGGCGTCGGCGCTGACGCCGTCGTGACCGCTGTCGTCCGGGCGGGTGCGGGCCAGTCGTGGCACCAGTCGGCCCGATTCCCGCAGCGCGACGAGGCGTTCGTCGTCCGCGTGCCGGAGCTGCGTCCACAGGGCGTCGTCGCCGTTCGTGGCCGGTAGGTCGACCAGCGTGGTCGACAGCTCCGGGTACTCCTGGGCCACCGAGAGTCCGAAGCCCCAGGCGAGGGCCTGCTGAGGGTGCGTCACCTGCGTGCTGTCACCGGCGGCCTGGCTGCCCCGCACGACCACGAACAGGCGCGGGGCGCGGCTCCGGGGCCGGTCGGCGAGCGCCCGTACGAGGTGCAGGGTGCTCAGGGTGCAGCACCGCGCGGCCTCTTCGGCCGTGGCGGCGTCGGTGACGGCCGGGGCGTCGAGTGCCGAGAGCTGGACGACCCGCGCAGGGGGCCCGTCAGGGAAGGACTCGTCGAACAGACGGGTCAACTGCTCCGGATCCGCGGGATCGAGGACATAGCGATCGAGGCTCTCGGCTCCGAACACCGCGCCTCTTCGCGCGATCACATGGGGCACGTCGGCGGCGGCCAGCCGCGCCGCGAGTGCGTCGGCCACTCCGGTCCCGTCGGCGAGGACGAGCCAGCGGCCGTCGACAGGCCCGTCCTGTGCTGCCGGGCGCGGCTGCCAGCGTGTCTCGAAGAGCGCGCCGTCCAACGGTGAGAGCGCGGTGAGTTCGAACTCCAGTGCCTCCAAAACGAGTTGCTCCCTCTCGTCCCAGAGCCGCACGTCCAGGAGAGCGGTGTCGCCGTCCACGGAGCGCAGTCGGCAGGTCGCCCACGCGGGCGCGGAGCGCAGGCCGGTGTGGCGCAGCCGTCCGACACCGGCGGGCACGAAGGCCCGGCCCGCGGGCGCGTGGGCAGGCAGGGCCGCGGTGTGGAAGGCGGCGTCGAGGACCGCGGGATGCAGCAGATGACCGGCGGCGGGCTGCCGGGTGAGTCGGCCGACCGCCGCGGTGTCCGTTCGCCGGCCCTGCTCCAGGAGCCGGAAGGCGGGGCCGTACTCGATGCCGAGGCCCGTGAGTCCCGCATAGACGGCGGGCAGGTCGGCTTCCTCCTCGCACCGGTCGCGCAGCACGGCCGGTTCCTCACCGGAGTCAGGTGCGACCTCCGTCGGTTCGGCGGCGCCGTCGATGACTCGCCCGGTGACATGCCGTTCCCAGGCCGCGCGCGGCTCCCCCGTGGCCGCGGAGGAGATGGTGAAGTCCCGTGAGCTGTCGTCCCCGGCAGGCTGCAGTACCAGTTGCAGCCGTACGGGCCTCTGCGCGTCGAGAGCCAGGGGCCGCACGAACCTCACGTCGGCCAGTCGTACCTGGCCGCTCTCCCCCACCGCGGACGCGGCCTCGAGCGCCAGATCGAGGAAGGCGGCGCCGGGCATCCAGACCTCGCCGGTGACCCGGTGGTCGGTGAGGTAGGCGAAGCGGCTGTCGCGCAGGTCGATGTCGCTCTGGAAGATGTGCCGGCCGGGTTTGTCGCTGGCCTCGACATGCGTGCCGAGCAACGGGGATCCACCGGCGGTCCGGGAGGCCAGGACGGGCGCGCGCCAGTGGCGTTCGCGGGCGAAGGCGTACGTGGGCAGGTCGACCCGGCGGCCCTGGGGGAACAGCACGGGCCATTCGGGGGCGTGTCCGGCCTCGTACAACTCCCCCAGCCGGCCCAGCAGTACGCCCCGTCCCTCCCGTTCACGGCTCAGCGAGCCGACCGTGACCGCGTCGATCCCCGCCTCGGCCGCCACCGCTTCGATCGACGCGGTGAGCGTGGGATGCGGGCTCAGTTCGACGAAGTAGCGGTAGCCGTCGTCCAGCATCCGCCGGATCGTGTCGGCGAAGCGGACGGGCCGTGCCAGGTTCGCGTACCAGTGGTCGGCGTCCAGCCGGTCGCCGGGCACCGGTTCGGCCAGCACCGTCGAGTAGAGCGGGGTCGGCGTCCGTGTGCCTCGGATGCCGGCGAGGTGGTTCAGCAGGTCCCCGCGAACCGGGTCCATCAAGGGGGTGTGGGAGGCGAACGGCGTCGACAGCCGTCGTACCGGGATGTCCCGCGCTTCGAGGTGCGCGCGCAGTTCGGCCAGAGCCTCGGTGTCACCGGAGACGGCCGTGGAATGCCCGCTGTTGACCGCCGCCACGAACAGCCGGCCGGAGTAGGGCGCGAGCACCGTCTCGGTCTCCGCGCGCGGCAGCTCAAGGGACAGCATGCCGCCCTGGGCGACCAGCGGGGCGACCGCTCGGGCGCGCCCGGTCACCACGGACACGGCGTCGTCCAGAGCCAGAGAGCCCGCGCTGTACGCGGCGGCGATCTCGCCGAGGCTGTGCCCGGTCACGGCGTCCGGGCGGACACCGAGCGCACGCCAGGCGGCGGAGAGGGCCGCGTTGACCGCGAACAGCACGGGTTGCAGGTACTCGGTGCGGTCGAGGGGGGCGAACTCCTCCGGAGCGCGCAGCACGTCGAGGACCGACCAGCCGACCTGACGGCGCACCGCGTCGTCGATTCGGGCCAGCTCCTCACGGAACGCCGATGACTCTGCCGCCAACTCCATTCCCATGCCCGGCCGTTGTCCGCCGTGTCCGGCGAAGACGAAGGCCACCTTGCCCGTGGGATCCACGCGGGGCGGGACCAGTGGTGTGCGTCCGGTGGCCAATGCGAGGAGCCGGGAACGCAGTTCGTCCCGGTCCCCGGTCACGATCGCCGCCCGGTGTTCGAAGTGGCTGCGGTGTCGGGCCAGGGAGTGGGCGATGCCGGGCAGGTCGACGTGCTCGTCCAGGTGCCGGGCCAGTCGTGCGGCCTGCCCCCGCACGGCGGCCTCGCCACGCCCGGACAGCAGGAACAGCCGTGCACCCGGGGTCGTTTCGTTTTCCGGCGGCGCGACGGAGGACTCGGCCTCCTCCACGATCAGGTGCGCGTTGGTCCCGCTGATCCCGAAGGCGCTCACACCGGCCCTCCGCACGCGTCCGCCCGAGGCGGGCCAGGTGACCGTCTCCCGCAGCAGGTTCAACCCGCTGTCGTCCCAGTCGACATGGCGACTGGGTGTGCCGGCGTGCAGCGTGCGCGGCAGGGACTGGTGGCGCAGGGACTGTACGACCTTGATCAGACCGGCCACACCCGAAGCAGCCTGCGCGTGACCGATGTTGGACTTGAGCGAGCCGAGATGCAGCGGGCGGCCCTCGGGACGTGAGGTGCCGAAGACCTCGGCGAGGGCGTTCGCCTCGATCGGGTCGCCGAGCGTGGTGCCGGTCCCGTGCGCCTCGACGTAGTCGATGTCGGCGGGGTCGAGACCGGACAGCTCCAGGGCCCGCCGGATCACCTGTTCCTGGGCCGGGCCGTTCGGCGCCGACAGGCCCTGGCTGCGGCCGTCCTGGTTCACGGCCGTACCGCGCAGCACGGCCAGTACCTCGTCGCCGTCGCGCCGAGCGTCGGAAAGTCGTTTCAGTACGACCATGCCGGCGCCCTCCGCCCAGATGGCACCGTCGGCGTCGTCGGAGAAGGAGCGGCACCGCCCGGTCGGGGACAGTCCCCGCAGACGGCTGAACTCGACGAAGGTCCCCGGCGTCACCATCAGCGTCACCCCGCCGGCGAGCGCCAGGTCGCACTCGCCCGACCGCAGCGCCTGCGCCGCGAGATGCACCGCCACCAGGGACGACGAGCACGCGGTGTCCACCGTCAGCGCCGGTCCGTTCAGGCCCAGCGTGTACGCGAGCCGGCCCGAGGCCACGCTCGCCGCCGACCCGGTGCCGACGTAGCCGTCCAGTTCGTCCAGCCGGGTGCCCGCGAGGTAGTCGCTGCCGAACATGCCCACGTACACGCCGGTGCTGGTGCCCGACAGCTCGGCCGGGACGATGCCGGCGCGTTCCAGTGCCTCCCATGCCGTCTCCAGCAGCATGCGCTGCTGCGGGTCCATGGCCGCCGCCTCCTTCGGCGTGATGCCGAAGAAGCCCGCGTCGAAAGACTCCAGGTCGTCGAGGAAGCCGCCCTCTCGTGCGTACGACGTGCCCAGGGCCTCCGGGTCGGGGTCGTACAGCGACTCCATGTCCCAGCGGTCCGCCGGGAACGGACCCACCGCGTCGCGGCCCTCGGCGACGAGACGCCAGAGTCCCTCGGGGTCGCTCACGCCGCCGGGCAGACGGCAGGCCATGGCCACCAGGGCCAGCGGCTCGTCCGACGTCGCCGACGTGGTGCGGTGGGACCGCGGCTCGGCTGCCCCGCGTCGCGTGGTGCGGCCGTCCGTGCCCAGAGCGGTGGCCAGCAGGTGTGCGGAGAGACGGGCCGCGGTGGGATGGTCGAAGAGCAGGGTCGCGGGGAGCCGGGCGCCGATCCTGGTGCCGATGCGGTTGCGGAGCTCGACCGCCGTCACCGAGTCCATGCCGAGTTCGCGCAGTGGCTGATCGGGGCGGACGGACTCCACCGAGGGCAGGCCGAGGGCCCGGGACGCCTCCTCGCGGACCAGGGCCAGGACACGTGCGGCGCGGTCGGCCTCGGGGAGCCGGGCGAGCCGTTCGGCCAGACCGACGCCGGCCTCCTGACCGGTGCGGCGCGCGGGCAGCAGCGAGCGCCACAGGGCCGCCGAACCGTCGTCCATGGCGGCCGTGGTCGTGCGCAGGCGGGGCAGGTCCAGGGCGGAGGCGATCAGGTGCGGTGCGCCCCGGTGCAGGGCGAGTTCCACGAGTTCGCGGCCCTGGTCGGGGGTGAGGGCGCGGTGGCCCAGCCGGGCCATGCGGTCGAGGTCGGCGTTGTCCGCGGCCAGACCCTCGCCCGCCCAGGCGCCGAAGGAGACCGAGACGGCGGGGAGGCCCAAGCCCCGCCGGTGGTGTGCCAGTTGGTCCAGGAAGACGTTGGCCGCCGCGTAGTTGCCCTGGCCCGGGTTGCCGAGTACGCCGGCGGCCGAGGAGATCAGCAGGAACAGGTCGAGCGGTGTGTCCGCGGTGAGCCGGTGCAGATGGGCGGCACCGTCCACCTTGGGGCGCAGCACCCGGGCGAGGCGTTCGGGCGTCAGCTCGGCGACCACCCCGTCGTCCAGGATTCCGGCGCAATGGACGACACCGCGCAACGGCGACGCGTCGCCGATCCGGGCGAGTACGCCGGCCAGGGCGGCCGCGTCCGCGACATCGCACTCCGCGATCTCGGCCTCGGTTCCGAGCGAGGCCAGTTCGGCGGTGACCTCGGCGGCACGCGGGTCCGACGGCCCTCGACGCGAGGTCAGAACCAGCCGGGGGACACCGCGTTCGGCGAGGAGCCGGGCGATGTGCCGGCCCACGGCCCCGAGTCCGCCGGTGATCAGCACGGTGCCGTCGGTGGGCGCCAGGACGTCGCGGCCGAGGACGGCCGGGATGCGCGGCGCGTCGGACGGACGGGCCCGCACGAGCCTCGGTACGAGCAAGGAACCGTCTCTGAGGGCGAGTTCGGGCTCGCCGGTGTGGAGGACGGCTGCCGTCAGAGCGTCCGCGGCATGGAGGCCCCCGCGGCCAAGGTCCAGCAGGGTCAGCCCGAGGTGCGGATGTTCGGCGCGCGCACTGCGGGCGAGACCCCACAGCACCGATTGGGCCAGGCCGGGCACCGTGTCCCTGGCATCGGCCGCGACCGCACCCCGGGTCACCCAGAGGGTACGGGCGGGCAGCCGGTCCTCCGCGAGAGCGATCAGGTCGTGCAGCTCGGCCAGCGCCAGAGCGGCCAACTCATGTGCAGCGACGGCCGGTTCGGCATCGAGTGCTGGACGCGGCCAGAAGCGTACGACGATGTCCGCGCCCGTTTCGCGCACCTGGACGCCTGCCGTCGCCAGGCCCCGCAGGGTGGCCGCGACGTCCGGGTCCGAGCGGTCACCGTGGACGGACCACGAGGCACGCTGTTCCGCCGCGGGCTGTTCGGTCGGGGCCGTCCACGCCACTTCGTACAGGTGACGGCCGTTCTCCGAGACGCCGTTCAGGTCCGCCCGGTCAGCGGCCCGCAGTCGTACGTCCTCCAGTCGGCCCGCCGGGAGGCCGTCGGCGTCCCACAGGGTCACGTCGAGGGTGCGGTCCGTCGCCGAGCCGCCCGTCCGCCGTACCAGCGCCGTGAGGTCGCCCGCGCCGCCGGGCGGCAGGACGCAGCGGCCCACCGCGACCGGCAGCAGCACCCGCTCGTCGGACGTGTCCAGCGCTGCGGCCACGTGCAGTGCGGCATCCAGCAGTGCCGGGTGGACGGGGTAGGGATCTGTCGTACCTCGGACCGCGGCGGGCAGCGACAGCCGGGCCAGCAGCTCGCCGTCGTCGGTGGTCGCGACCGCCGACCGGACGCCCTGGAAGGAGGGGCCGTAACCGAGACCGAGGGCGGCCAGCCGTTCGTACGTCTCCGCGCTCCAGACGGACTCGGCGGCCTCCGGCCAAACCGGTGGCCCGTCTCCCGTCACCGGGGCTGGGGCGGACGCCGAGGCGGTGGCGTGAAGAGTCCAGCCCGGGGCGTCGCCGCCACGCGGGCGGCTGTACACGGTGACCTCCGGCGCGGCGCCCGCGGTGACGACTTCGACGGACACCTCGACCGTGCCGGTCCTGGGCAGTACGAGGGGCGCGAGCAGGAGCAGATCCGTCACGTCGCCGGGATCGCCCGGGCAGGCCACGGCGAGCGCGGCGCGGCACAGCTCCATCATGGTCGTGCCCGACACCACGGTCCGCCCGAACACGGTGTGGTCGGGCAGCCAGTCGGCCGTGGCCGGGGACCATTCGTTGCGGAAGGTCCAGCGGGTCTCGTCCGCCGACTGCAGATGAACGCCCAGCAACGGGTGCGCGGCACGGTCGAAGAGGCCGGAGGTCACAGCGCCGGACCCGGGTTCGGACTCGATCCAATAGGAGTGGAGATCCCAGGCGTACGTGGGCAGTTCGGTCACTTCCGCGTCGGGAGCGACGCGGCGCCAGTCGATCCGCCGTCCGTGGACGTGGAGTTCAGCGGCGGCCCGGTCCAGACAGGCGGGCCCGTCCTCGTCGCGGCGCAGTGACCCGACGGCGACCAGGTCCTCGTGGCCGTGCGCCTCGGCGACCGTGCGCACGGCGGTGACGAGGGAGGGATGGGGGCTGAGTTCGACGAAGTGGCGGTAGCCGTCGGCCGCCATGCGTTCCACGGCGGGCGCGAAGCGCACGGGTTCACGCAGGTTCGTGTACCAGTAGTCGGCCTCCAGTTCCTGGGTGACCGGCTCACCGGTGACCGTGGAATACCAGGCGACCGTGGTCGGGGAGGTGGTGACGCCGTCGAGTTCGTCGAGGATCGTCGCGCGCAGTGGCTCGACCCGGGGACTGTGGGAGGCGTAGTCGACGTCGAGGCGGCGGACGAAAACCTGCTCACGGTCGAGGTCGGCGAGCAGGGCGTCGAGGGGTTCCACGTCACCGGCGATCACCGTCGAGCGGCCGCTGTTCACGGCGGCCACGGAGACCCGGCCACCGAGGTCGGCGAGGCGCGCCTCGACCTCGCCGTGCGGCAGGGCGACGACGGCCATGGTGCCGGTGCCGGACACCTCCCGCAGGGCCTGGCTGCGCAGGGCGACCACCGCGGCGGCGTCGTTGAGGCTCAGCGCCCCGGCGACGCAGGCCGCGGCGACCTCGCCCTGGCTGTGTCCGATGACCGCGTCCGGACGGACGCCGCGGGCCCGCCACACCGCGGCCAGGGAGACCATCACGGCGAAGAGAACGGGCTGGACGACGTCCACCCGTTCGAGGGAGGGAGCGCCGTCGTCGCCGCGCAGGACGGCGGCCACCGACCAGGTGGTGAAGGGACGCAGTGCGGCGTCACAGCGGTCGAGTTCGTCGGCGAACACCGGTGAGCGGTCGAGGAGTTCGCGGGCCATACCGGACCACTGGGCGCCCTGGCCTGGGAAGACGAACGCCAACTTGCCCGGCGGCAGGGTCTCTTGCGGGCCCACGACCAGGTCGGGGTCCGGAGCCCCCTCGGCGAGGCCGCGGAGCGCGGTGAGCAGGTCGTCGTGGTCGGCCGCACGGACGACGGCACGATGCTCGAAGTGGGTGCGGTGGTGGGTCAGCGTTCCGGCCACAGCGAGCAGTTCGGGTCTCGGTTGCGCGGCGAGCGCGTCGAGCAGGCGGGCCGCCTGCCCCCGGAGGGCCGGAAGGGTACGGGCGGACAGGGGGAAGAGCGTGGGATTCACGATCGGCGCCTGAGTGGTCGTCAACTTCGGCTCCGCACCCGGCGTCGGACCGGTTGCCGGGGTCGGCTGCGCGGCCGGTCGGGTCAGGTCCTCCGGGGATTCCTCCAGCACCACATGGGCGTTGGTGCCGCTGATCCCGAACGCGCTCACCCCGGCCCGCCGTACGCGGTCGGCGTGCCGTGGCCACGCCTCGGCGTGGCTGTGCACCCGCAGCCCACTGTCCGCCCAGTCGACGTGCTCGGTCGGGCTCTCCGCGTTCAGGGACGCCGGGATGCGGTCGTGGCCGAGGGCCAGGACCGTTTTGATGACGCCGCCGATGCCCGCCGCAGCCTGTGTGTGACCGATGTTGGACTTCAGGGAGCCGACACTCAGAGGCCGGTCGGCCGGGCGTCCCGGTCCGAAGACCGCTGCGAGCGCCCGTCCCTCGATGGGGTCGCCGAGCCGTGTGCCCGTGCCGTGCGCCTCGACGTAGTCCAGGTCCTCCGGCCGGAGCCCGGCGTCGTCGAGGGCGGCGCGCAGCACCCGTTCCTGCGCGGGACCGCTGGGCGCGCTCAGGCCCTGGCTGCGGCCGTCCTGGTTGATCGCCGACCCCTTGACGACCGCGAGGACCCGGTCGCCGTCCCGGCGTGCGTCCGCGAGCCGCTTGAGGAGCACCAGTCCGCAGCCCTCGGCCCACACCACGCCGTCCGCGTCGGCGGAGAACGGGCTGCACCGCCCGGACGGCGACAGCCCGCGCAGCCTGCTGAACTCGACATGCCCGCGCGGTGTCACGAGAACCGTCGCACCACCGGCCAGCGCGAGGTCGCACTCACCGCCCGCCAGCGCCCGGGCCGCGAGGTGCAGGGACACGAGA
Organism: Streptomyces sp. NPDC005070; assembly: GCF_053600395.1. Lineage (NCBI taxonomy): Bacteria > Bacillati > Actinomycetota > Actinomycetes > Kitasatosporales > Streptomycetaceae > Streptomyces > Streptomyces sp. NPDC005070. The sequence continues at coordinate 57,394 of NZ_JBSFZS010000015.1, forward strand.
GAGGAGGAGCAGGCGGTGTCGACCGTGACAGCCGGCCCCTGGAGTCCGAGGCTGTACGCGATGCGCCCGGACGCCACGCTGGCCGCCGAGCCCGTGCCGACGTGCCCGTCGAGCCGGTCCAGCGAGGCCGAGGCGAGGTATCCGCTGTCGTACAGGCCGACGTAGACGCCCGTACGGCTGCCGTTCAGCGTCTCCGGGACGATCCCCGCGCGTTCGATCGCCTCCCAGCCGGTCTGCAGCAGCAGTCGTTGCTGCGGGTCCATGGCCGTGGCCTCGCGCGGCGAGATCCCGAAGAAGGCCGCGTCGAAGCGGTCGATGCCGGTCAGGAAGCCGCCGCGCAGCGTGTACGCCTTGCCGGAGGCGTCCGGGTCGGGGTCGTGGAGCCCGTGCGTGTCCCAACGGCCCGCGGGCACCTCGCCCACGGCGTCCTCACCCGCGGCGAGCAGGCGCCACAGGGCCTCCGGGTCGTCGGCTCCGCCGGGGAACCGGCAGGCCATAGAGATGATCGCGATGTCGTCGCCGCTCCGCACGGACGGGTCGACCGGCACGGAGGCCGACGCCGGAAGCGGATCGGCCGTGCCCGGGGACCGTTCGTCGAAGACGGCTTCGGCGATCCCCGCGATCGTGGGGTGGTCGAAGACGACGGACGGATCGAGGGGCCGCCCGGTCCACTCGGACAGACCGGCGACCAGCCTCACCAACTGCACGGACCCCAGACCGAATTCGGCGATCGGGCGCTCCGGTGCGACGGCCGACGGGGCAAGCCCGGCCGCTTCCGCGACGGCGGACGTCAACCAGGCCCGTACGCCCTCGGAGGTCGTCGGGGACATCTCGGGGTACCGCTTCGGGGACTCGTTCGCAGGCATCTGTGCTGGTGTCCTCGTGAACTTGGGCTCAGGTGGATTCCGTACGGCTGACGCGGCGGGCGCGGACAGCGGCGTACGACTGATGGCGCCGACGCACAGCGCGCGACGCACGGCGGCATGCGCGGGGGCGGCAGCGGACGGCTGAGGCCGACCGCCGACCGCTGACGGCCGATGTCCGACCGCTGAGGGCTGAGGGCTGACGGCTGACGGCTGACGGCTGTGGAACTGGCCTACCAGAGGCCCCCCTTGAGCCTCCGACAGCGCGCACGCGCGCCGCCGGAGGGGGAGGTCAACTCGTCGTGGGCCCGCCGACCAGGGAGAGGGTGCCGTCGAGATACCCGGCCCGGGTGGCACGGCGCTGGATCTTCCCGCTCGACGTCTTGGGGATGGTGCCGGGGTGGACGAGCACGACGTCACGGACCGGCAGGCCGTGTGCCTCGCTGATCGCGCCGCGGATCAGATCGATGATCTTCTCGGACTCGCCCACCGCCTCGGGTGCCGTCTCGGCGACGACGACGGGCTGCTCTCCTTCTCCTCCGCCGTCCACGGAGAAGGCGGCGGTGCAGCCGGGCCGTAGCGCCCAGTGGGACATCTCGGCGGACAGTTCCAGGTCCTGGGGGTAGTGGTTGCGTCCTTCGATGACGATCAGGTCCTTGAGTCGCCCGGTGACGAAGAGTTCGCCGTCCCGCAGGAATCCGAGGTCGCCGGTGCGCAGGAACCGGCCCTCGTAGCCCTCGAGCGTGGCCCGGAAGGTCTGCCGGGTGGCGAGTGCGTTGCGCCAGTAGCCCTTGGCGACACTCGCGCCCGACACCCAGATCTCGCCGACCTCGCCCTCGGGGAGTTCCTCCTGACGTTCGGGATCGGCGATCACCACGGTGATGCCGGGGCCGGCCCGGCCCGAGCCGACCGCTGCCGCGTCCATCGACCTGGATTCCAGGGCGCTGACCCGCGGCCCGACCTCATCAAGGGCAGTGGCGGGGGCGAGTGTGGGCGGGGCCTGCACCGAGCTGCCGGTGACGATCAGCGTGGCCTCGGCCAGGCCGTAGCACGGATACAGGGCCTCACGGCGGAAGCCGGCGGCACCGAAGGTCTCGGTGAACCGTCGCAGGGTCGCGGCCCGCACCGGTTCCGCACCGTTGAAGGCGACCCTCCACCGGCTCAGGTCGAGGCCTTCGACGAGATCCGGCGTGGCGTGCTTCAGGCACAACTCGTAGGCGAAGTTGGGGCCGCCGCTGGTGTGCGGACGGTACCGGCTGACGGCGGTCAGCCAGCGCTCGGGCCGCTGCAGGAAGTGCAGCGGGGAGAAGAGCGTGGCGGTCACGCCGAGGTAGGCCGCGTTCAGGACCGGGCCGATGAGACCCATGTCGTGGTAGACGGGCAGCCAGCTCACGAAGAGTTCATGGTCGTACTCTTCGATCACATCCGGAGTGTGGCCCATCCGTTCGGTGATGACACGCTCGTTGTCGAGCAGATTCCCATGGGTCACCATCACCCCGCGCGGGGCGGAGGTGGATCCGGAGGTGTACTGGAGGAAGGCGACCGAATCGGCGGTGAGGTCGGGTTCATGCCAGGAGCCGGCCGCCTCGTCGGGGATGTCCTCGGTGGCGACGCAGGTGATCTCGGCAAGTTCGGGCAGGTGTTCCGACATGGAGGCGAGAGCCGCGATCACCTCGCGACCGCCCAGGATCACCTTGGCGTCCGCGTCGGCGATCAGGCGCTTCATCCGGAGCAGGGCGCGATGGTTCTGCGAACGCCCGTGCGGCGGCAGGCCGGGTACTGCGACGACCCCGGCCGAAAGACAGCCGAGATAACCGCTGATGAACTCGATGCCGGGCGGATACAGCAGCATGGCGCGGGAGCCGGCCAGGCCGCGCTCCTGCAGCCAGGCGGCGATGGCGCGGGACCGCTCGGCAAGCCGCCCGTAGGAGATGTCCTGGATCTCTCCGTCACAGTCGCCCGTGACGAGGTACCGGTACGCGGTCCGGTCGGGTTGCCGGGAAGCGTGCATGGTTAGAAGATCGACCAGGGAACGAACCATAAGAGGAGTCTCACCTGTTCGGATGAGTGAGCGAAAAGACTGGAGTTCGAGGGCCGCGTCATACATACGCGCAGATGCCGCGTCCGCCTGGCCCCCTTGCCAGAACGTCCGTCTCGGCCGAATCCGCCCGGGAAGTGACGGCGACACTCGCGCCGACTCCCCGAAGCCCCCTACGGATTGCTACCAACGAGTAACACCCTAGCAAGCCAGATCGACTCCCCAGATGTAACTCCCGGTACTAATGACGCAATTGGACGACCTGACGGTCGGTCACGGGGCATGAACCGAGCGAAGTCGCTGGTACGCGGGATACACCGTCGGAAGATGTGTGCCGCATCACGCACTCCGAACAACGTTCGAGAACCCCGTCCACCCCACCGGATGAACACGGGAGTCCGGCACCGGCCGGAATCGGGTTCGGCCGACAGCGCGAACGGCTCCGCCCGTGGGCCGACGCCGGTGAGCGTCGATGCCGTACGGGCGGAGCCGTTGGAGCGTCCTTGGGGCGCGGAAGTTGCCCCGAATACCTGTGTCAGGAGCGACGTGCGCGGCGAGACATGACCACGGCGCCGGCTCCGGCGACGATCACCAGGGCCGCACCCCCCGCGATCGGGCCGATCGGGCCGCTCGCACCGGTCTCGGCCAGCGGCGGCGTGCTGCCACTGGGCGACGGCGCCGGGGTGGCCGGCGGCGTCGAGGTGAGCGGCGGCACGTCCGGCGTGGTGGTGGGCGTGCTGGACGGCTTGGGGGTGGCGGGCTCCGTCGTCTCGTCGGCGGGCGGCTCACTGGACGAGGGGGTCGCGGGCGTGGCCGGAGCGGACGGCGACGGGGTGGGCGAGTCCGGCGTCGCGGGGGTGCACGCCTTCTCGCCGCCGTTCCAGGCGGCTATCAGGTGGTAAGGGGTCACGACATTGTCGGGCTGGTAGGGCAGAGGGCCGTGCCCCTCCCCGGTCTTGCCGTCGTACGAGACGTCGTCGCCGTACAGGTCGATCTGGCCGTAGCAGTCGGGCGCACGCACCTCGAGCTTCTGCCAGGTCTGCTTCGCGTCGGCCGAGTCGGCGACGTCCGCGGCCGTGAGGTAGACGGTCGCCTTGTCGACCAGGCTCTGATGACCGGAGACGAACCAGTTCGGCCCCTCGGCGGTGTATTCGGCGAGGGAGACGGGGTACTTGCAGCCGTCGCCGACGCTCTGGCCCGGGGCCAGCCGGACCTCCACCGTTCCGGGAACGCTGTCCCACTGGTGGAAGCCGCCCTGGGAGGACCAGTCGGCGCCGACGGGCTTTCCGTCCGCGTCCACGATCCGGTACTGGACCGTGGCGGACTGGCAGTCCCCGGACGTCGCGGCGCTCGCGGTTCCCGCGCCGACGAGCGGAATCACGGCACCGGCGAAGGCGGTTGCGGCGAGGGCCGTGAGAATTCTTGTTTGTTGCGAACGCGACAAGATGAGCCTCTGTGAAGGTCAGGGTGTGGGAGGTGGCAGAGTGCGAGCGGTCGACATGGGCGGGTGCCATGAGACATGGCCGACGAAGACATGGCCGCCTGTGTCACTCGCGTCGCTTCGCTCTCTTCAGACACGGCGAAGCGAGCCGTATTCTTGTCACCTTTCACAACTCCCGTCAATTCTGCACGGGTTGAGCACAGCCACCGCCTCGACGGGCGGCTCCACCTGGGCGTTCGAATGGGTGAGGCCGCCCCGTTTCCACCCGGATTGGCGACCTGCGCGCCGCCCGTCGCGGGGTTCTCGGTGCCGCCGGCGGACTGCCCGGTAGTCCGAGGTCCACGTCAACTGCCGCTACGCGCAGGGCTTGCCCACCCGCACCGTGATCGGGGTGTGCACGGTTCGTTCGCTCTTCCCGTCGAGAGCGGTGAGCACCGGGCCATGTGGCCCGACCCGCAGCGAGGAATCGCACAGGACACCCTTCGGAGCGGGTCACAGGTTGAACACATGGATCTGAAGCGGGCGACGCACACACGATGATGCCTCCCTCGGCTCGCACGACCTGGGGAGACCATGCGCACCAGCACCGTCACTGTCACCGTCGCACTGCTGCTGGCCGCGGCCACGGGCTGTACCGGGAGCGGCAACACCGCGAAGCCGATCACCGAGTCCGGCACGACACAGGCTGCCGAGAAGAGCACCTCCGCGGACCCGAGCACGGATCCGAAGGGGCCTCGCGCGTTCGGCAGGCCGTTCGCCTACACGACCGACGGAGCGACGATGGCGATGACCGCGCTCCGCTACGAGCAGGGGCAGCTCCACTCTCGGCGCTCGGCCGACGAGGAGTTCGGTACGACCGGATACACGTGGGCCGTGGTCGAGATGAAAGCGTGTCTGAAGAACGGCTTCGCCGTTGTCACCCGCAACTCGTGGGTGCTCGCGTACGCGAACGGAGCGCGGATCAAGCCGAGCAGCGTGACGTACGACGACTTCCCGCGGCCGGAGTATCCCCGCATGGCAACCGTGAAGGCGGGCACATGCGTGCGCGGGAAGACGGTGTTCGCGGTGCCGGGGAAGCAGCGGCCGGTGCGGGTGCTGTACACCTCGACGACGCCGGAGAAACCGGCGGAGTGGTCGGTGCCGAAGGCGTAGGCGATGTCTTGATTCGTGGTTGGCTCGTTGCCTCAGGCCCACCTTGGCGGGAGAAGGAAACCCGAAGGCCGCCCGAGTTCAAAGCCTCGTGCCTGCCCCACTCACCTGCTGTGACAATAGTCCGATGAGCGAAGCCCCCACCGCGTCGATGCCCGTCATCCTCGGGATAGACGACCTCCGACCGCTTCCCGGATGCACGAGGATCGCCCGCACCAGCCGTGAAGGCATCCAGCTCCTGGAAGAGCACCGCGACAGCTACATCGACGAGCTGTGGCTCGACCACGATCTGGGCGGCGACGACACCATCATGCCGGTGGTGACCCTCATGGAAGAGGCCGCCTTCAACGGGCGGCCCTTTCAGATCGGAACGGTCTTCGTCCACAGCGCCAACCCCATCGGCGCAGAAACCGTCGTCCGGTCACTCGCACGGTGGAGCTACCGTGTCCAGCGGGCAACGGCCTAGAACGCCCAGCGTTCCTCCTGCATGAGTGGAGGCAGCCCGCACACCGCCCTCTCGGGCTCGCCTGCGCCCGTACCGCTCCACGGATCAGAGGCTGAAGGTGGGGCCGCCCAAATCAGCACCGTCGACGTCGAGGAGGTCGCCCGTGGATGCACCCCTGCGTGCTATCGAGGCGCCGGTTGGCTGTCTGCCTCGGCGCCGAGGTCAGCGAGGACCGGTTCGATGAGAGCCAGAGAACGAATGCGCGGTATCGGCGACGGGAGTAGCCAGAGCAACGACAACGCTCCTCCGGCGGCAGCCGTGATCAGGGTTGTCCGGAGTCCGATGACGGTGGCGAGCATGCCGCCGACGAGGGCGCCGATAGGGCGTACCCCGTAGTTGACCGTGCTGAAGGCGCCGGCCACGCGACCCTCGAAGACCACACCGTTCTCAAGAGCGGCGCGGTGTTCCTCACTTACACGCGCGTCAACGACTGAGCGCGCTCCGGGCCGACCCCGCTGCGCGAGCCGGGGCCCGGTCAGCCACCCACGCACCGACTACAACCCTGGACGAACCTCGGGTGTCTTCTGGGTGAGCGGAAGAAGGCTCAGCTCTCGACGCGCCGTCCGACAGGGGGACTCGTATGACTCCAGCCGCCGTGTGGCGGGCGCGACGTCAATCCTGCCCTCCCGCACCGCAGACTCCCTCCGCCTCGGCCGAGCCGGACGCCGCAGGCAGCCCAGGAACCCAAGGAGGTTCGCTCCTGTGCGTCACATCAACCGTGCGGCCCTGACGGCCGCGGCACTCTTCGCTCTCGGTGGCGGCGCGGTGATCGCGGCCCCCGCGGCACAGGCCGTAACGCCCTTCCCGTCCATCGGCTGGCAACAGCACAACTGCGACTTCGACGGCAACGGATTCGACGACGTGCTGATCGGCGCCCCAGGCGCCACGGTGAGCGGCGCCAAGTCCGCCGGCTACGTCTCCGTGCAGTACAGCTCGTCGAGCGGTCTCAGCACCACCAAGAAGAGCGTCCTCCATCAGAACACCTCGGGCGTTCCGGGCGCTGCCGAGGCCGGCGACGGCTTCGGCAGCGCCGTGGCCTCCGGTGACCTGAACAATGACGGCTACGACGACGCGATCGTCGGGATCCCCGGCGAAGACCTCGCCGGCCTGTCCGACGCGGGCGGTGCCGTCGTCTTCTGGGGCTCGCCGAGCGGCCTGCACGGGTCCGACAGCACCTGGCTGGAGGACACCGGCCAACCGCGGGGCGGCGCCAGGTTCGGTCTGGCCATCGAGGCCGCCCGGTACTTCGCCCCGGACCCGGCGAACCCCGACGCCAACCCACGCGACAGCATCGCCGTCCTGGAGAACGACACGCTCCTGTTCTTCACCTCTGCGCCAAGCGCGGCGGCGCGGCAACTCAGCGCGGTGGACACGCAGGTCCGCGCTCGGGACGTGAGCCCGTCGGACACCGGCTTCGCGTTCCGGAGCCTCAGCCACGGCAACTACAACGAGGACTCCTGGGCGGACCTGGCGATCTCCGGTGTGACCACCGGCGACCAGCCCGGCGTGGGCGCCACCCAGGTGCTCCACGGCGCTCCCGGCGTCGAGGCGCTCGGCGACGGCGGCGCGTTCGAAGGCGGCCCCGCGGTCGTCTCCAGCGACTTCAACCACGACGGCCAGGACGACCTGGCGATCGGTGACACAGGCGTCGGCTCGGCCGTCGGCGGATCCGTCTCCGTCTATCTGGGCAAGGGCGATCTCTCCGGCCTCGACCCGACCCCGGCGCAGACGTGGACGCAGGACTCCCCGGGCGTCCCCGGCACGGCCGAGGCCGGCGACCGATGGGGTGCCGAGCTGTCCGCCGGTGACACCGACGGCGACGGCCGCCCGGACCTCGCCGTCGGGGCGCCCGGGGAGGACGTGGGTTCCGTGTCCGACGCGGGTGCGGTCTGGACGCTGCGCGGCGCTCCGGGCGGGCTGACGGCATCGGGCGTGCGCAGCTTCGACCAGAACTCCTCCGGCGTTCCCGGCGCGGCGGAGGTCTCGGACCGCTGGGGCAGCCAGGTGCGGCTGATCGACGCCAACAATGACGGCCGCTTCGGTCTTCTGGCGGCGGCACCGGGTGAGAACACCGGCGACGGTTTCGTATGGGTCATTCCCGCGTCGTCATCAGGCCTCACCGCCAAGGATTCGTGGACCTATGGCGGAGCGCGCCTCGGGGCACCGGCGGCCGACGCACGGTTCGGCGCGGCGATCGACGAGTAGGGGAAGACCCAAGAGAGCCTGTGAGTTCGGCGGATTCGTTTCAGACCTCACCAGGCTGTACGAGCCTCACGGGCCGGTGCGAGGTACGCGCCGGCCCGTCGGTCAGGAAGCGGACGCGGGCGCGGCCGTGAAGAATCCGGTGCCCTTCCGGGCAGCCGCCACCTCCCGGGCGAACCTGCGCCGGAACCCACGTCGGTGGGGTCACCTCCGGCGAGCAGGGCTCGTCCCACGTACCCGCCTGAAGTCCCAGCCCGGCCACCGGTCTCAGTCTCGCCCGTCACGCAGTACCGCTCGCGCGGGGAGGCTGACGGCGAGCAGGCCGAGGCCGACCGCCGCCGCGGCGAAAGCCCCGTACGTCAGCGGGGGTATGTACGGGGACTCCCCCGTCAGACCGCGTGTCATCGGGATCAGCGTGGCCACGGCGATGATCGTGCCCAGGACCACGCCCGCCGTCGCCACCAGCAGTCCCTCCCAGCGGAGCATCCGCATCACCTGGATCCGGGTGGCGCCGACGAGGCGGAGCATGCCCAGTTCACGGCGTCGGTCGAGGACGGTCATCACCAGCGTGTTGGCCGCGGCGACGGCCGCGAAGCCGCCGAGGACCGCGGCCATCGTGTAGTTCGCCCAGGCGTTGAGTTCGCTGTCGGTGTTCCGCTCGACGGCGTAGCCGAAGGCGTCGGTGACCTTCCCCAGGGGTGCCAGGGCCCGGGCGTCGCCGCCCCGTACCAGCAGCGTGCCGTCGAAGCCCGAGGTGACGTGGGCGGCCAGCGACGCCCGGTCCATGGTCACCGCCGCGAGGCCGAGGCCACGACCGTACACGGCGACGACTTCGGGGCTGACCCTGGTGCCGTCGGGGAGGTAGAGCGGCAGCCTGTCGCCGATCCCGGCCTTCGCCGAGGTGGCGAGGGTCCTGTCGATGGCGATACGGCCCCGGCCGACCCGGTCAAGGCTGCCGCTGCGTACGTCGAGGTCCTGCACCTTCGCGAGCTGCGCGCCGGAGCCGGAGATGCCCTGGGTCGCCGCGCCCTCGAGCCATCGGTCTCCGCCGGAGCCGACGGGCACGAGTACCTGGGTTTCGAGAAGGCCGACGGCCACGTCGACACCCGGCAAGCGGGCGGCCCGGGAGACCGCGTCGGCGGGCAGTCCGGCCGGATCCGTGACGACGTGGTCCGCGGTGACGCCGGCACGCAACTGCTGCGCGGCGACGTGGCTCTCGCTCGTGTGCATGAAGACGAGCGTCGAGGCGAACGCCATGGCCAGCACGATCGGGGTGATCGCGGACGCCATCCGGCGTGCGTTCGTACGGGAGTTGGCGGCGGCCAGTGCGGCCGCGGCGCTGCCGTCACGCAGCGCCGACCCGAACAGCGTGGCGCACAGCCGCGCCACCAGAGGGCCGAGAAGGGCGACGGCGAGCATGAAGAGCATGACGACGCCCAGGGCCGCGTTGGCGGCGTCCTCCCCGGCCGAACGGGCGGCGAGACCGGTGAGGAACCCCCCGCCGACGAGGGCTCCGATGCCCAGTCCGGTACGGATCACGCCCGGCCGCAGCCGTTCCACCGACGCGTCGGTGAGCGCCTGGCCCGGCCTGGTCCTCGCCGGCCTGCGGCCGGCCGCCCAGCCGGCCACGAGCGCGGTCAGCAGTCCCAGGCCGACGGCGACGACGAGCGGGATGAAGGACACGTGCAGGTCAACGGCTTCCGGGACGGCTCCGCGGTCCTTCAACTGCCCGAACCACCAGTACGCGAGGCCGACCCCGGGCAGGCAGCCGACCAGCCCCGCGATGGGCGCGACGAGCAGTGCCTCCGCGGCGACCGCGCGGCGGATCTGCCGCGGGGTGGCTCCGACGGCGCGCAGCAGCGCGAATTCCCGGGCGCGCTGGGCGACGGACAGAGCGACCGTGCCGGCCGCCGTGAAGACGGCGACCACGGCGGCGATCCCGCCGAAGGATCCTCCGAGGCCGGTGAGCGTCTCCTTGGCGTACCCGAGCCCGTGCTCCTCGACGGCGCCGCGACCGTCGCCTGTGTACACCTTGGCCCGAGTACCGGCGAGCGCCTTCTGCACCCCGTCGGCAACGGCGTCGGCGTCCGCCCCGGTCTTCACCATGACGGCGATGGCGTCGGCCTTGCCCGGGTGCCCGGCGAGCGCGGGCGCCTGGGCGTCGGAGAACCAGCCCGTGGCGCCCCCCGGCACGTCACCGGATCCGGCCTCCGCGAGCCCGGAGACACGGAAGTCGGCCCGACCGGTGGCGGTTTCGAGGGAGACAGTGTCGCCGACGCCGGCCCTCGCAGCCGCCGCGTCGAGCACGACCTCGCCGGTACGGGGCGCGGTCCCGGAGACGAGCGCGGCATCGGTGAAGCCGTGTGAACCCCAGCCGTGCCCGGTCAGCACTCCGTCACCCTGACGTACGGGGAACGTGAAGTCCGGCACCGCCGCCTTCACTTGGGGCACGCGGGCCGCCCTGCGCGCCAGTACGGCATCCACGCGCGCGGTGTCCGGCAGCAGTCCCGGGGAGTCCGAACGGCTGTCGCCGCTGCCCGTGACCAGATGGGCGTACTGGTCGGCCGCCACGACGACCGCGGAATGCGCATATCGCTCCGCCGGCACCGAGGCACGCGCACCCGTCTCCAGGAGGATCCCACAGGCGGAGACGATCAGGGCCGACATCATCAGGGCGACGAACGTGCCCGCGAACGAGGCTGGTTTGAAGCGCACGGCCGCGCGGGCGAGGCCGTTGGGGGCGAGGCTCCTCACGCCGCGGCCCTCGCCATCGTGCCCGTCCGGGAGGTGAGGGCGGCCATCCGCGCCGCGATCTGCTCCGGCGCGCCTCGGTCGAGGCCGTCGGCGAAGACGCCGTCCGCGAGGAACAGCACACGGTCGGCCCAGGTGGCGGCGGCCGGATCGTGGGTGACCATGACGACCGTGGCGCCGAGGGCGTCCACCGCGTGCCGGAGCAGGCCGAGGATCTCGGCCGCGGTGTTGGTGTCGAGAGCGCCGGTGGGCTCGTCGGCGAAGATCACGTCCGGGCTGGTGACCAGCGCACGGGCGATGGCGACGCGCTGCTGCTGGCCGCCGGAGAGCTCGCCGGGCCGACGTCCGGCCTTGTCGGCGAGCCCGACCCGCGCCAGCACCTCGGCGGCGCGGCGGCGGTCCCGGCGCTGACCGGCCAGCCGCATCGGGAGCAACACGTTCTGCTCGACGGTGAGGGACGGCAGCAGGTTGAAGGCCTGGAAGACGAAGCCGATGCGGCCGCGGCGCAGCTCGGTGAGCCGGTTCTCCCGCATTCCCGTGATCTCCGTACCGCCGAGGCGTACGGAGCCGGCCGACGGCCGGTCGAGCCCGGCCGCGCACTGCAGGAACGTGGACTTGCCGGAGCCGGACGGGCCCATGACGGCGGTGAAGGTGCCGCGCGCGAGGGCGAGGTCGACGCCGGCGAGGGCGTGCACGGCGCCGTGGCCGCGGCCGTACTGCCGCCGTACGCCGCGCAGTTCGACCGCGAAGGCGGACGTGCCCTGGACTCCCGCCGGGCTGTCCGCCTTCTGGCGCTTGTTCCCGCGCAGCCTCAATGTTCCGCCCTCTCACGATCTTCTCGCAGCGACAGCTCGACGCTACGGATCGCGGTCACCGCGGACCATGGCGGCTGCTGGCGGATCGAGGGTGGGGTTAACCCGAGACCGAACTTTGGCGGAACGCCGAGACGACGCCGCCGACGCCGACGCGCTCACGTCACCGTCCGGCACGCACCGGCGCATGGGGCTGACGACAGCCGCAGGCACGTCGCCCCGTGATGCACCGCTCTGGAATCCGACCACGCCGCACGTACGGTCCGGGCAGTTCAAGCCATCTCATCGACCGCTCAACTCCGGGGATTCGTCGACCGGTTCGAGAATCCTTTCTCCTGACTCCGCCCCAGGCCATTCGGTCGCCGCGAAGACCGGCGTTCGACGCCGAACGGGCCGCTCGGATTGTCCGGATCCCGGCACCGCATCCACCCGATTGTCAGTGGCGTGGCCCAGGGTTCCGTCCCTCGGCCCCCGCAACGCCCTACCTAGGAGACCGGTGCATTCCACGCCCTCACGCAATCCCCCATTCGGGTCACGCCTTCACCGCTGTCCCCTGGCCGAGTGAATCGAACGGGTACGAGCGCCGACCGCGCTTGCCCCTCACACCACAGCTCGAACCTGCGATCGATCCGTCGCCCGGTACACCCCGTATCGCCCCCGTGAACAGCCGCGTTGTCCGGGGTGCTCCACCCGATCCCTACCGAGGAGAAAACCGTGAATCCCGTACGCCCTCTTCCCGCCGCCCACCCTTCGTTCGAAAATCCTCCCACCGTGTCCGTCAAGCCCGTGGTGCTCCAGCGCCCGGCGGACGCGCGCCGCGCCCCGTTCGCATCGGCATCACGACCGTCACCGAGGTGGGGGGTATGAGCGACGCGACAGCACTTCCCGCGGCGCTGCGCGGCTGGGCCGAGCGGGAGATCGGGGCCGTCGCCGAGGTCCGGGACGCATCCCACCCGCGGCGGGCCTCCCGGGTGTGGGAGCTCGTACGCGGCGACGGCTGCCGGTTCCACCTGAAGATCTCCGGCACGGCGCGGACGTACGAGAGGGAGACGTTCGCCCTGCGGCACGCGGTGCCCGCGCTGGGAGCCGGCCGAGCGCCTCAGCTCCGGGCGTCCAGCACCGAGCACTTGGCGCTGCTGACGACCGCCGTGCCCGGCCGCCCGGTGCAGGAGCTCACGCTCACGGCGGCCGAGGAGTACGAGGCACACCGGCAGGGCGGTCTGCTCCTGGCCCGGCTGCACGCGGCCGGCGACCTGACCGGCCCCTGGCGCATCGAGGCCGAAGAAGCGCTGTGCTCGGCGGCGCACGGCCTGGACGGACGCCTCGACGACGCCGGGGATCGGCTGACCGAAGAGGAGCGCGCACTCGTACGCACCCTGACCCAACAGCTCCGCTGGGTGGGGCCGTTGCCGCTCGGGTTCATCCACGGCGACGCCCGGCCGAGGAACCTGGTCTGGTCGGGGCGCGGGGCCTGGATCGACTTCGAGCGGTCCCGATTCGCGCCGGTCGTCCAGGAGTTCGTCGCCCTGGCCTGCGGAGTGTGGGCCGACAGACCGCGGCTGCGCGCCGCCTGCCTGAGCGGGTACGGACGCGAGCTGACACCACAGGAGCTCCATGTGCTGAAGTGCCTGGCCGGCCTGGACGCGGTGAGTGCACTCACCTGGGGCGAGGAGCACGACGATCCATGCCTCGCCGCGCGCGGGCGTCGCACCCTGAACCGACTGATGGCGGGGGTGTTCGCGTGAAGCGGTTCCGTATCACCAGCCGACCGCCGGCGGCCGCCGTGCCGCAGGCCCTGTCCGCCGCCGTGCCGCACGCCCTGCCCGCCGCCGGGGACACGGCGGCGGCCGTTCCCGGCGCCCGCTCGGCGGCCCCTCAGCCCTCGGCTCCCCCCGAGCTGGACTACAACGGGCGCAAGCACCGCCGGGCCATGGACGACGCCACCTTGTGGGACATGGCCCGCCGCATCCCGACGGCGCTCGCCCAGTCGGCCCGGCTGGCCTGGTCCGTCGACCGACGGATGACGATCACGATCCTCCTGTGCCAGGTGCTGTCCGGCCTCGGCACCGCCGTCATGCTCACCGCGGTCTCCAGAGCGCTGCCCCACCTCGCCACCGCCGACGCCCGCACCGGGCTCCGGCAGGCCTGGCCGGCACTGACCGTCGCGGTCGTCGCGATGGCCATGGGTTCGGGTATGTGGATCCTCGCGGACTGGGCGACCCGCCGCCTCAATCCGAAGATCGCCTCGGCCGCCGATCTCACCCTGGTCGACCTCCACATGAGAGCCGAGCTCTCGGCGTACGACACCGAAGGGTTCACCGACCGGAGCCAAGCCGCGGAGATCGGGGCGCTGCGCGCGGTCGACCTCGCCGACGACGCCAAGACGCTCACCAACGGCTTCGTGCAACTGGTGTCCGCCGCGACCGTCCTCACCTCCCTCCACCCTCTGCTCCTGGGCGTGTTGCTGCTGTCGGTCGTTCCGAGGGGCCTGGGCGGAGTCATCGCCGCGCGGATCGACTATCGCGTCCACGACCGCACCCTCTCCGCCCGCAACGTGCGCGGCATGATGCGCTGGTGGCTCACCACCTCTGAACTCGCCGACGAACTGCGCGCGAACACGATGCGCCCCTACCTGCACTCCTGGTACCGGGCGATGTGCGACCGGGTCGAGGGACGCGAACTCCAGGGTGCCCGGCCGTACTTGCTGGTGACGCTCCTCGCGGCTTCCCTGGCAGGCCTGTTCACGCTCGGCATGTGGGTCTCCTTGGCGACGCTCGTCGTCTCGGGAGCCATGTCGACGGCGATCGCCGGAACCGCCGTCGTCGCCTCGCAGACGGCCGGCCGCGCCCTCAACTCGATCGTGCGGTACGGCGCGGTGATGTTCCACCACGGCCTCTACCTCAGCGACTACTACACCTTCGTCGACGAAGTCCGCTCCATGACCACCGCCCGCGGCACCACCCGGGCCCAGGCGCCGCAGCAGATCCGCCTGTCCGAGGCCGAGTTCACGTATCCCAACAAGGACGCCCCCGCCTTGCACCCGATCACTCTCACCCTCAACCGCGGCGAGGTCGTCGCGCTGGTCGGCGAGAACGGCGCCGGCAAGTCGACCCTGATCCGCCTGCTCACCGGGCTGACCGTGCCGACCGGCGGAACCGTCCGGTGGGACGACACCGACCTCGCCACGGCCGACGCCGAGTCCGTCTGGCGGCACGTCGGCCTCGTCCCCCAGAAGAACGGGCACTGGCCGCTGCGCGCCCGGGAGAACATCACCCTGGGCCAGCCCCGCGAGCACGGGGACGAACGCGTCTGGGACGCCGCGGAACGCGTCGGGATGGCCAAGGTCCTCGAAGGGCTCCCGGATCAGCTCGACACCCTGCTGGCCCGCTCGGTATGGGGCGGGCACGAGCTGTCCGGCGGTCAGTGGCAGCGTCTGGCCTGCGCGCGGGCGATGTACCGGGAGCCGGCCGTGCTCGTCCTGGACGAGCCGACCAGCGAGATGGACGCCCGCGGCGAGCACCTGATCTTCCGCGAGCTCCGCGAGATGGCCCCGGACCGCATCACCGTGGTCGTCACACACCGCTTGGACAACGTGAGAATGGCCGACCGCGTCATCGTCCTCGACGGCGGACGCATCCGCGAGGAGGGCACCTTCGATGCCCTCGTCGCCACTGAGGGGAGCCTCTTGGGCGAGCTGTACGCGCTCGCCCAGGACCGCTGACCTCTCACCCAGCAGGCGGGGCCGCGTGCGGACGCGGCCCCGCCCACTGATCGATTCTCCGGCAATGTCAACTTTCACGTTTCCCGGACGGGCATATTTTCCCCCTGCACCACCTCTGTTCCATCCCTTTCCGGCAGCGGGGTGACTTCGACTGCGGTCATTCGTTGGGAACGGTGGCACTGCGTTCGGCAGATAGTTCATCTTTGCGCCCTCCTCGCGCCCCCTGCTTCACCGCTGACGGTTGACCGCCGATAGGCGCGGAATGAATAGGGGCAGGGATTCGCCACACCATGACGCGTGCGGGTCATGGGCGCTTCGACTGGTTGGAACCACAGGGGGACACACGTGTTGAATGAGTCCATTGTCGCTTTAGCGGCGGCAGGGGGCGCTGCCGTCGTGCAGGCTGCGGGAACAGACGCCTGGGCTGCCGCGAGGGAGCGCATACGGCAGGTGTTCTCGAGGCATCACGACCGCGGCCGTCACGCCGCGCTGCTACTGGACCGCATGGAATCGGAGCTGACTGCCGAGCCAGCGCCTGCCGCTCAGGATCTTCTGCGGAACCAGTGGCGAGGCGTGTGGCACGGATACTTGGAGAGCTGGCTGGAGCAGCTTCCACATTCCGAGCGCGCGGTCCTGGTGGATGATTTGAGGAGTGCTTCCGCCGCAGCGGGAAAGTCCGACCGGACAGGGGACGTGCAGGTCGGCCGGGACGTCACCGTGCGGGCCGAAAGCGGGTCGGTGGCCTCCGCATCACTTCGTGTCGAGGGAGGAATTCATCTCTCCGCCCCTTTTACCGGCCCCGCACAGCCGGGGAGGTAGAGCCGGGCGGTGCGATGGCGCGTTTCGGCACGGTGGCCGCCGAGAACCTGAACATCGCCCATGTGGTGGTGAGCGGGCAGGGCGACGTGTCAGAGGGTGACGTCACGCTGGCGGCGCCTGTCGGGGAGCGTGATTGGCGGATCCCGCTGCGGGGTCGTGAAGAACTGGTGGCCCGGTTGACGCGGTTGTGGCAGCAGCCGGGTGACGGCCTCTTGCACGTGCTGCACGGTATGAGTGGGATCGGAAAGACGGCCGTGGCCCTGGAGATGGTGATGCGGGTCCGCGCCGGAGCCGGCGGGCGTGCACCTGCCGAGCGGGTGTTCTGGGTGGACGGGCGGCACGAGGCGGCATTCGTGTCGGGCATGCGGGCGGTGGCCCGGCAGATGGAGGTCGGCACGCAGGAGGTCCACGGCGGCGGGGTCGTCGATGCGCTGTGGGAACGTCTGGAAAGCTCGCCGCACCGGTGGCTGCTGATCGTGGACGGCGTCGAGGATCTGTCCCTGTTGGACGGCCCTGGACGTCTCACCGCCGGAACGGGCTGGGTCCGTCCACACGGCTGTCCGGCGGGACTGGTGGTGATCACCTCTCCGTGCGGCATCGCCCGGCTGTGGGGAGGCGGCGCGCTGCTCCACGCCGTGGGTCCGCTGGCCTTGGAGGAGGCGGCGAGTGTGTTACTGGACCATACGGGTGGATCGGCGGGCACGCGGACGGAGGCCTGCCGGTTGGCGCACCGCCTGGGCGGACTTCCGCTGGCACTGCGGCTCGCGGCCTCGTACCTTTCGGAGGCTGTCGCCATGCCGCGGTCATTACGCAGTGACCACACGCCGGTGGACTTCACCGGATTTCGACTGGCTCTCGATCAGTATGGGATCGACCTGAATCCGGCTGCGGCAGTCGCCGGCGCATGGCGGATGTCGGTGGAGCTGCTGCAGCGTCAAGGTCTGGTCCACGCACCGTATCTGGTGCGCCTCCTTGCCTCCTTCAGCGCGGCGCCGATCCCCTACACGCTCCTGCTGCGGCCGGCCGTGCTGAGTGCCCTGCCCGGTGGCTCCGGTCTCGACGGAACCACGGTCTGGCGCACCTTGCAGGAGTTGGCCGCATTGCAGCTCGTCGAACTCGACGGTTCTGCACCGAAGCACGAAGGACCCCTCTGCGTGAGTCTGCATCCGTTGATCCGTGACATCGCCCGCGCCGGGTCCCCGTCCACCGTTCCGGTGGCTCTGATGGAACGCGTACTGAGCCTCAAAGAGGTGGAAGAGGCGCCGGAGAACCCTGCGGCGTGGCCCGTGTGGCGGGCACTGGCCCCGCACTGCCTGGATCTGCTGCGGCAGGGACGCTCGGAGGCCGCTGGATTCAGCCCGGCAGAACGCGAGGTGTGCGCGGAGGCAGCCGAGCGGGCGGCACGATTCCTGCAGGCGCAGGGCATGCACAAGCAGGCACGCGAGAGCCTGGAAGGGGTGCTGGCACTCAGAGTCCGCCTGGGCGCCGACGACCTCAGTACGGCGACCACACGGCACAGCCTGGCGCTCGTCCTGCACAGTCTGGGCGAATGGGAGGCGGCCCAAGCCTTGTATACGCAAGTGTGGCAGGCACTCTCGAACGGCAGGGGGGCATCTCACACCCATACCCTCAAAGTGCGGCACGAGCTGGGGCGCGTCCTGCTGGACCAAGGTCAGTTGCAGCAGGCCCAGGAACACCTTCGGGCCGTGCGCGAGACGCGTGAGCAAATCGGCGGAGCGGAGGACCCGGACGCCCTGACAGCCCGCCACGAACTGGCGCGCGTACTGCACGGGATGGACCGGTGGGCCGAGGCCCGCGAGGAGTACGAGGCCTTGCTGGTCCTGCAGCAGCAAGTCTCGGGGGCCGGGCATCCCCGGACGGTGACCGTGCGGCACAACTACGCCTGCCTGCTGCAGGACATGGGCCTGCCCGAACAGGCGCACGAGGAATGTGAGCAGGCGCTTGCGGCGCGACGATCACTGTACGGGGACGATCACGGACTGACGTTGAGTACGGGGTATCTGCTGGCCGTCATCCTGCGCGCGAGGACCCGGACCAGAGAGGCACGCGCGACCCTTGAGGATGTGGGCGAGCGGTGCCGGGAACGATTGGGTGAGCTTCATCCCCAGACAGTGCGATGCAAGTCGCTGCTTCAGCGATGGGACGATCTGGATCATAAGGCCTGCCCTACACCCGACAGGTAAGACTGTCATACCGTCAGATGACCTGTGGCTGCGGTAACTTTGCCACCGTGTATCGGGCGACCAGACCGCCTCCCTGAGCCATAGGCAAACTTGCCTATAAACACGACACGCGGGACAGATCACCCCATCGGGACGGTCACGCACTACAGTGAACACACACGAACACGACACAACACTCTCGCGCTTCCGCCGAGCCGGGTTTCCGGGTTCCGACGATGCGCCGAGCCCTTCAGGTCCCGACTACCTGAAGGCCAGAGCTTCCGCCGGAAGCGGCGTGGATCGGGGGGTGGAATCGCCTTGCTCGGTGGGCGGGGGATCGGGTTCCCCACCATTTTTTGACACTCGGACGTTCCCCTCTCCGGTCATTCGTATAAGAATGCTTAATACGTGACTGGGGCTCAGAAGCTACGCCCCCGGACGGAAGTCGGCGACAGGACCGTTCCTGCGGAATCACCGGCCGCGAATCGGGAATCCCGGCCTGACCCACCGGCGGACACCACGTGATTTCCCCATCACGCAACCCAACAGGGGTTCCGCGTCACCATACCTTCCGCTGCGGCACGCCTCAGGCAGCCACGCCGAGCTGATCGTTTACATCACGCGGAGAGCCCTCATCAGCCCGTTCACCTGCGGGGCAAGGACGCGCAAGGTCACTGGATCAGGTTACGACGAGTCGCGTCGCCCACTCGCGCTCCACGTCGAGTAGGTCCTCGAGTTCACCGGAGCGCTGTTCCGAATGCACCGCCGACAGACCGGCGTATTGCATGAGACCGGTCGCACAATGAGCACTCAACCACGGTACGTGCGGCTGAATATGGCGATAAGTCAGCGATCACAGCTCAGGGGCCATTCCTGCCCGTAATGGCACTTCAGACTTGAAAGGTTGCGCACACCTTCGCCACCCTTCGAGCCAGGGCACGAGGAAATGAAATCCCGCGCTGACCCGACGGCGGGCACGCCGACCACCCGGGGTACGGAGAACCGGTTGCCGTCAGTCCTTGCGGGCCAGCCCCGCGGCGATGAGGTGTTCCCAGACGGTGAGTTCCCTTGCGCCGCCGGCGTTCCACGGGTTGTCGTTGTCCACCTCTGCGGGGCGCCACAGCGAGGCGGCTACGACTCCGGGGTCGAGGATCTCCAGACCGTCCAGCAGGGACGCGATCTCCTGGTCGGTACGCCAGCGGCCACGGCCGAACGTCTGCTGGAGGACCTTCTCCGCCTCGGCCGTCTCCGGGTTGTTGCCGGAACGGAAGTGGCTGACGAAGAAGTAGCTTCCGGAGGGCACGCGGTCGCGCCAGAAGCGGACGATCCCGGCAGGGTCCTCCTCGTCGTTGACGTGATGGAGGATGGCACTGAACACGACGGCCACCGGGCGGTCGAAGTCGATCATTTCCCGGGTCTCGGGGTGGTTGTAGACGGCTTCGGGGTCTCGGACGTCGGCCTCGATGACCCGGGTCCTGTCGTTCTCCTCCAGCAAGGCGCGCCCATGGACGAGCACTTGGGGGTCGATGTCGACGTAGACCACGCGTGACTCCGGGGTATGGCGCTGCGCGACCTGGTGCACGTTGTCGGCGGTCGGCAGACCGCTGCCCAGGTCGATGAACTGGGTCACCTCGGTGGTCGTCGCGATCTCCGCGACCGCCCGGGTCAACGCGGAGCGGTTGGCGAAGGCGATCGCAACGGAGCCGGGAAGATCACGCTTGAACACGTCGCCGATCTCCCGGTCCACGGCGTAGTTATCCTTGCCTCCCAGCAGATAGTCGTACACACGCGCAATGCTGGGCTTTGTGGCGTCGATCGAGGTGCCTTCGCTCGTCATGACGACCATCCTCCCCCGCGAGAGAACGTGCTGCCCAGCACTTTGGACCATCGAACTGGCAAGTTCTGCCGCTTCGTTGATCCCGGGACGGCCACCCCGTACGGTTCTGGAGTTCCCGCACGGTGCCGGGTGACGCCGATGTGATGTGGAGGGATCTCACCCCCCTACGGCAGGCACGCGGTACCCGAGCCGCTCCGCTAGCGGGCGTCTCCGCAAGATGAGCACATGACCGAAAGCGAAGCTGATCTGCTGGAGTTGCTGCGTGAGCTCGATGATCCGCAGTGGCTGGAGCGGCCGCAGAACTACGACCGTGGAGCGATCGCCGTCCACTTCGGTGGTCTGGTGGCCCGGCTCGAAGGTGACTTCGCGGCTCGCTGCACGGCGGAGCAGGACACTCAGGACTCCAGCGAATACGGACGTGTCGTCGTGCCCGGCGAGTCGACTGTATGCGGAACCCGGATCGTCGTTTGTGTGAGCAAGTTCGGCTCATTGGCGCTCGTGTGCGCGGACAACCCCGGCGCCTTCCTCGGGACGGAGGAAGCACAGGCTGAGGGCGAACTGGACGGAGCCGACCTCGCCAGGGTCAACCATGCGCTGGCCGAACTCGGCTATGTCGTGATGGCCGAAGAACTCCTGGAGAGCGACTACGACGGGCCGAGCCGTCTGCCGTCGCATGTTCAACGGCCGACCTGGTGGGCTCGCTTCTTCGGCTTCTTCTGACGATCATTCCGACAGGGGCAGGCCAGTTCCTTCTCCTACACCGCTGCGGATTCCGGCCGGTCATGGAAAATGAGCTTGCGTCGCGTGACGCGGCTGCTCTGGCTGAGTGCCGACGTCGACGCGGGCATCAGGATCACCGGGCGGATGAGGAAGACTGGACGGATGCGTCACGATCCCGGCGGACTCCTGTTCATAGCGCTCGGCCTGGCACTCGTCGCCGCCGGCTTCCTCTGGCGGGGACGTGTCGCACGCCCCTTCGCGATGAAGCGGGCCCAAGCGGCCGCGATCCGGGATCGTTCCAGAAACCTGCTGCGTTGTGCGGACACGGCGATCGCAGAAGCACGCGGCGCGGCCACACAGGGCGAACCGGCCATCGTCACGGTCAAGGACGTGGTCAGGGTGGCACGTCAGCGCTACGGGCACCTCTCCGTGGATCACGAGGAAGCATCTGCCGCCCTACGCAGGCGCTATGCGGCCGCCGACTGCCAAGCGGACTGCATGACCGACGCTTTCAGCTGAGACCCCTGTGGCGCCGGCAACAGCCGTACCGACAGTCGCTGACAGAGCAGACTCCGGAGATTCAAGCGGAAAACACCGCGACGCCGCCCACGCCGCATCTCGCCGGGAGCGGCACGACGACCTGAAAGTCGCGCTCGAAAGCGGCCATGTCAGCTCGGCCGCTGCCGGCCTCGGCTCGCTGCAGCCGACCCGACGGGAGCCCGGCAGGGCGGGCGTCCTTGGGTGGCCTCGCTCCGGCCGTCGGTTCAGTGGCCGCGCTGGCTCTATGGCTCTGAATCCCTGGAAGCACGACTCTGGCACCACCGTACGCGCGATCGGCCCTGGGCTACGGGCTCGCCATGACACCCTGCCCGTCGCGGACTGCCCTTTCGACTGGTCCGTCGAAGGGCGACTGAAGCGGGCGCGGGCGGCGGCGGGCCGGACACACCCGGCGGACTGGCACAAAGGCACGCAGAGGTTCGGCACGGTCGAGCGCGCACTCGGCCCACTGGCCGACATTCCGCCCGTCGACCGCCTCGTGGCGTGCCACGGAGACGCTTGCGCTCCCAACACCCTTGTCGGCGCGGACGGCGCGTGCGGCGGACACGTCGACCTGTGCGCGCTCGGCCTCGCGGACCGTTGGGCCGACCTCGCGGTTGCCACATGGAGTACGCAGTGGAACTGCGGTCCGGGATGGGAAGAGCCTCCGCTCGATGCCTACGGGGTCGAGCCGGACCGGGAACGGATCATGTACATCCGGCTGTTGTCCGGCTGAGCGGGCGGTTCCGCTGCCGAGTCCGGGGTCGGGGGCTCCCCGCGGTCGGTGACCGGGAAGAGGGTTTCCTCTTACGGCGGGATCGGAGGGTCGAGGATGTCGCGGAGGCGGGCAATGCCTTGGCGCCACTTCGACCCGTCCGGAACCTCGTCCCACAGCTCGGCGATTTCGGACAGCTCGGCGATCACCTGATCCAGGGCGTCGACAGCGAGTGTTCGGAGGTCGGCGGGGAACTCCGGCAGCGGTTCCGACGGGCCGTAGACGGAACAGGCGGGTTCGCCGTCGGGCTGCTGGGCGACGACCAGGGCCACCGCGGCAACAGCTCGCTCGGCGTCGGGGGTGTTCAGGTAGTCCCCGGGGTCCGCGGCGGCGTGTACGAACTCGATTGGGCCTGTCAACCGCCCCTCCAGCAGGGGCCCCCATCGCGTCAGCGGCCCCCCGGCCCGGAATCCACCGTCAGAAATCGGGTGTCACGGGATGCGTCATGGCGGGCGGCTGCGCTCCGTTGACACTCACCGTGACGAGTGTGTGCAGGTCGGCCCTCACGAGCGTCCCGTGGCCGTTCTTGATCTCCGCGTTCTGGATGCTCATCATGTACTTGCCCGGAATGTGGTCCGGAGCGCGGATCACGCCGGGCCCCTCCGCCCATCGGAGAGTGACGGACTCCAGGCAGGGCAGTCGCCCGAGGGACTCCAGGTCTCGCTCCCCCATCCGAAGCGGCAGACGCCCGTAGACGGAGAGCCTCTTGAGGCTCCGGGAACCGGGAAGACTCTCGAAGTCAAGAACCGAGTCGGGACCGACGTGGATGTCGAGGTCCTCCAGTTCGTCCATCCCTTCGAGCCACTCCAGGGAGATCCGGTCGTCCGCGGGCGCAATCTGCAGCCGCCGCACCCCGGGAAAGGCCTCGCAGAGGCTCTCCAGGGGCAGCAGTCCGGCCAGCCTGAGATCGCGGAGCCTCGGAAGGTGCGGGAAGTCCGCTCGTAGTGCTGTGGCCAGGTTGCCCTGGTCGACGGTCAGCGAATTGAGCCGCTGCTGCCGGGAGAGGCCCTCCATGGTCCGGAGCGGGAGGCCCTTGAGGGTCAGCCGGGTCAGCGCCAGTCCGTCCAGCACTCCGAGATCGGTCAGCCCCGAGCAATCGACGAGTTCCAGGTCGGTCAGCAGTCGGAACGCGGCCAGCATGCCGTGCCCCGCGGCCTCGCCGCGGTCGCCGCCCAGGAACAGCTTTCGTATCGTCGCCGCCGGTAGATGGCCGAGGTACTCCGCGAAGACCGTCTCGCCGGTGCAGATGAAATGGCCGCTTCTGTCCAGCCGACCGCTGGCCCTGGCCTGGGCGGCGTCCACCACACGGACGACGAAGTCCGACTGGGTCAGGACCATCTCCGCGTATTCGTCCGGATCGAACTCGGACCAGGCCTCGACGATGTCGGAACGCACCGCCTCGTCCTCGGTACCCGCGTATTGGGAGATGACACGCACAGCCCCGGTTCCACCGATCAGCGCGGCGGCGCGGACGACGGATCGCGCTTGCATCGGCGTGAGCCCGTCCGGCCCCGGCAACAGCTCCAACAGGAACGGCCCTACCTGCGAAAGCCGTTCGGCCTGCTCCAGGGTCGCCGGCGGGACGATGTCCGCAGCCGTCGACTCGATCATCCGACGGATGTCCGGATCGACCTCCGCAGAGTGCTCCAGGCACACCAGGCCGAGCAGATGCAGACGGGCGCTGAACTCGGGTTCGTTCTGGGCACGTTCCATGATCTTTTGGAGGAACTCGTCGCGTTCTCTTGGGCGGCAGTGTCCGACGGCCATCCTTATGGCGTCCTCCCAAAGCGCGTCGTGCGCCCGCTGCACCAGAAAGTCGAAGTCCTCGTCGTCCACGGCGGCTCGTGCGCCCAGATAGTCCTGGAAGGTCCGGTGGATGAACTCCACCGTCTCGGAACTGGGTTCCCTCAGAACACCGGAACGGTTGATGAGATGACTGAGCATCTGGGGTACCGGATCCCGGCGCGGTCCCGCTCCAGCGCCGGCGCCCGCACCCGACATCCTGGGCAACGCCTCGCGGATCATCCGCGCGAACGTGCCGGTCGACGTCTCCGACTGGCCGTTCCTCATCAGCCAGTAGGCGAGCCGCTGGAGCAGCAGCCGCTGCTCCTCCTCGTCCAGGGTGATCCGCTCCGGTCCCGAGACGTAGCGCTGTTCGTCCCGCTCCGACAGCAGCATGCGCAACGCCGCCTCGTACAGAGCCTGCCGGCCCTTGGGCAGCCGTCCGCGACGGTCCCTGTTGAGAGCGCACACCACCGCGCACATGAGCGGGTTCGACGCGATGCGCGCCAGGTCGGGCTTGAGATCGATGGTCTCCAGGAGCTTCTCCTGGTACGTCTCCAGCTCCGCGCGGGCAAGTGTCTCGTCGGCGGCGATGGTTGTCCGTGTGGCCTGATGCCAACGGTTCACGAAGAGCCGGACGTCCCGGCGCTTCATCGGGCTCAGGGCGAACTCGACGAACCGCTCACGGGCCAACCAGGCATCGGGCACCGACGAGGGACGGGCAGTGACGACACAGACGGTCTGCGGGAAGAGCTGGAGCAGTTCGCGGAGCCAGGCATGGGCCTGCTGACGGAACTCCTCGGTCACCTCGTCGATCCCGTCGACCATGAGCAGAGCACGTCCGCTTTTCATGATCCGTACCACCCAGCCCTGCGGCTCACTTCCCGCCAGCAGGTGGCCGGTCGCCTCCAGGAACGCGTTCGGTCTCGGCAGACCCTCGGGCCTTCTGGCCAGCGTGCGCAGGGGCAGGACGAAGGGAACCTTGCCGTTCAGCGATTCCAGAGTTCGCGAGAACCCCTGCTGGGCGGTCGTGACCGCCAGCCACTGGACGAGCGTGGTCTTGCCCGATCCGGCCACACCGCGGACGAAGACGCGCTCCTGTCCGGCCAGGGCGGCCTCCGTCGGCAAGGCGGTGTGAGACGAGTGCGGGATGTGCGCGCGGCGCGCGGCGGGCAGCCATTCGGCTTCCACGCCGCCATTCGGTGCGTATCGTCCGCCTTGGACCATCTCAAGGTGCGTGTATGCCATGTCCAGCGGCCACGAACTGTTCTTCATGTCCTTCAGGTCGATCCCGAAGACGGTCAACTGCGCGTACCGCTTGGCGATGCTGTCCCCGTACTCGATCTCGAACTGCCGGTCCAGCACGGACTCGGCGGTGATCCGGTCGAGGACCTGCAGCACACCGAGGTCGAGGCTCTTCAGGATCTGCACCGACCTCAGCAGGGCGAGCTGGGAGAACTCCGGCTGTTCGGAGAAGAATTCAAGGATGTGCAGAGAGCAGACACGCAAGATGTTGTCGTAGAAGACGACGGCGTCCGCAGACATCTCTTTCTCGTTCGGGGGCTTGTCGGCCCGTAGCCGCTTCGCCAACGCCTGGTGGTCGAATCCGGCCTCTTCCACCATGGCCATGTCCAGCTCGCCCAGGCTCATGAGCGTGGCGACCAGCGCCTCCGATATCAGCCGCCGTTCGTCGCTCAGCCCTTCGAGCTCCCGGTCGGTTCCGATGGTCTTGTCGACCAGCTCGGACACGAGCCGGCGCATCCTGTCCTCAGTCACGGTCAGCTGCATTCCGCCCCAGGCGACGCGCTGGGCCAGGGGGGTGACACCCTCGACCAGGCCCGCTCCGGGCGTCCGGGCGACAAGGATCTTGTTGGCCAGCGGGCGGGCGAGCAGCGAAGCGGCCCGCCCTGCCAGAGTTGCCATGAAGTCCATGCTCGTTCTCGTTCCCTTCCCCCGAGCGAGCGGGACGGGCTGACAGCCCCCGTCGGCACCTGCCGAAGTCCCGGTCCCCGTGTCGCACTGGACCTGACTCCTACCCCGCAACGTGGTCCGGCCAACGGCCATGTCCCGCGGCTCGCTTCGGATACGAGCGAGGAAAGGGCGACGAAGCCTCATGGTCGCGGCTGTGGGCAACACGGACAAGCCGGGCGCTGATCTGCCTGATACGGCGGCCCTGTGGGATTCCGGGGACCCCTGCTCTAGAGCAGACGCAGAACGCCGACCACCTTGCCGAGAATGCGGGCGTCGTCGCCGGGGATCGGGGCGAAGGACGTGTTACGGGGCATCAGCCAGACCTGGCCGTCCTGGCGGTGCAGGACCTTGACGGTGGCCTCGTCCTCCAGCAGGGCGGCGACGATGTCGCCGTGTTCGGCGCTGTCCTGCTTGCGGACGGTCACGATGTCGCCGTCGCAGATCGCCGCGTCGATCATGCTGTCGCCGGACACGGTCAGGGCGAACAGCTCGCCCTCGCCGACCACCTGGCGGGGCAGGAAGTAGACGTCCTCGACCATCTCGTCGGCGAGCAGTGGCGCGCCTGCGGCGATCCGTCCGACGAGCGGCACCTCGGCCGGCTGCGAGCTCCGGGTGGCGAGATCGGGCGCCCAGGAGGGACGTACGCGGTAGGCCCGGGGACGGTGGGGGTCGCGGTAGAGGACTCCCTTGTTCTCCAGTGCGCCCAGTTGGTGGGAGACCGAGCTGGTGCTGGAGAGGTCCACGGCCTGGCCGATCTCGCGCATCGACGGCGGGTAGCCCTGCCGGGCGACGGCCTCCGTGATGCAGCGGACGATGGCCGCCTGGCGGGCGGTCAGCTCACCCTCGACGGCTTGTACGCCCGGGGGTCGTCCCCGGCGTACTGGCGCACTGTTCTCCATCCCCGGGCCCCTCCGTGTCAAGATCCTCGCGGAACCTGACTTTAACCCGCCATCCAGTGCAAACGGAACGCCGGGAGGGGAATTCCGAGCCGCGGTGACGCGAAACAGGCTCGGCCCGGGGTCGGCAGGCACTCACCAGTGCGGTGTCGGCACGCTCGGCGCGTCGTCGTCGCCCTCGCGCACCGGGCGCGGAGGCTGGTCGAGGATCTCGCGGGCCGCGGCTCCGTCGCCACCGGCTCGGCGCTGCCGCCCCCGCACTCGTTGGCCCAGCACGGTGAAGCGTTCGATGAGCAGGGCGAATGCGCCTTTGGCCGGTTTCACAGTGATTCCTTCCGGGTGGGTCTGGGAAACTCCATCGCACATCTGAACAATGGACACAGCAGCGGGCTGTTGAGGTGTTCTGGCTGATGAGGGGGTTGGGTGGGCGGCATCGGTGAGGACGGCACGGTTCCGGACCTTCGTACGACGGCTGGGTGGCCGTCGCACGAGACGCAGTTGTCCGAGGACGCCGTCCGGGTGTTCCGGTGGGTGAGCGACCAGGGGTCGTGCGACGCCGGGACGCTGGGCGCGAGGCTCGGGCTGGCGGAGAGCCGGACGGCCGCGGCGGTGGCGACCCTGACCGAACTTCTGCTCCTGCGCCGACTGCCCGGGAACCCCGACCAGTTCGTGGCGGTGGCGCCGGACGCGGCCCTGGCCGCACTGGTCGCGCCCAGGGAGGCGGGGTTGCGGCGGCAGCTCGCCGAGATCGATCGGCTGCGGGCGGAGCTTTCCCTCCTGGCGCCGTTCTATGCGGAAGGCCGGCGGCAGTGGCAGGGGCGGGCGCCGCTGACGGAGGTCACGGACCTGAAGACCGTCGTGGGAATGATCACCGAGGCGACGATGCGGTGCCGGAAGGAGGTCCGCACCTGTCACCCCGGCGGCGGCCGCTCCCCCGCGCTCCTGGAGCAGGCGTTCATCCAGGACCGCGACATGCTGCGCCGGGGCATACGCATGCGCACGCTGTACCAGCACACGGCCCGCTACCACCTGCCCACGCAGGAATACGCGCGGCGCATGACCGACGAGGGCGCCGAGATCAGGACACTGAGCGAACTGTTCGGCCGCATGGTCGCCTTCGACGGGGAGACCGTGTTCATCCCGCACCAGGACGACCTGGACGCGGCGATCGTCATCCAGGAGCCCTCCACGGTCTCGTATCTCTGCGCGACCTTCGATCATGCCTGGTCCCTGGCCGAGCCCTATCACCCCGCCTGGACGGAGAGTTCGGCGCGGGACGAGGTGAAGCAGGCCATCGTGCGGCTGCTGGCCGAGGGCATGAAGGACGAGATGGTGGCGCGGCGGCTGGGGATGTCGCTGCGCACCTGCCGCAAGCACATCGCCGAGATCATGGAGCAGTTGGGCGCGGCCAGCCGCTTCCAGGCCGGGTATCTGGCCCGTGTGCAGTCCTCCGGTCCCGCCTCGGCGACCACGGGCGGAGCCTGAGCAGCTTGCCGCGGCAAGCCTCGTACGGCTGGAGGCCGAACAACTCGGCGGCACGTACGGGCTCAGGGTGGGGCCGCGAAGTCTCGCCTCCCCGGCGACGCCTGGCACGCCCTAGCACCGCTCTCCCGACGCGGCCGCCTGCTCTCGCGCGAACAGCAGGGTCAGCCAGGGGAGTTCGTAACGCACCTCCTCCGGGGCCGCGGCCAGATGCGCGGTCACCTCGGGCAGGGAGGGCGGGGGCAGGACGCCGACGTCGATCAGTTCCTCCAGGGAGCGTTGCGCGGCCCGCCCGTTCGTGCCCAGGACGCGGGCGGCGGCGGGGAGGGCGAAGGAAGCGTCCGGCAGTGCGGCCAGCGCGTGGAGGGAGTCGCGGGCGGGGGCGGGCAGTCGGGCCCAGGCCCCGGCGAGCCGGGCGCGGACCCCGAGGCCCCCGGACGCGAGTTCGTCCAAGGCCTCCTGAGGATGTTCGAGGCGGTCCGCGTACTGGCCGAGCGGCATGTGGCGCAGCACGGACAGGCGGTTTCCGGCCGCTCGCAGGGCGAACGGCCGGAATCCCGTGGCGGCGACGATACGTACGGCCGCGGTGTGCTCGGCGGTCAGCCGCGTGCGCCCGATGATCGTGCCGAGCAGGTCCAGGCCCTCCTCGGGCGACAGCGGCGGGAGTTCGACCCGGTGCGCGGACTCGAGACAGGGCAGCCGCTCGCGGGAGGTGACCAGCGCCGCGGCGGTGCCCGACGGCGGCAGCAGCGGGCCGAGGGCGGTGGCGTCGGGCGCGTCGTCCAGGAGGAGCAGGATGCGGCGTCCGGACAGCCAGGAGCGCCAGACGGTGGCGGCTTCCTCCCGGCCGGCGGGCAGCCGCTCGGTGCACCCGAGGGAGCGGGCCAGCTCCGTCAGCACCGATGCCCAAGGGCGCGTCGAGCCGTCCTCGGCGCACAGCCGGGTGGCGACCACGCCGTCCGGGTAGTGCGCGGCGAGGCGGTGCGCGACATGGACGGCGAACGCGGTCTTCCCGACGCCGACCGCGCCGGTGATCAGGACCGGGGGCCCGCCCTCGGTCTCCAACTGGGCTCGGACAGTGTCCAGTTCCCCCGTGCGCCCCGTGAAGTCGGCAAGGTCCGGCGGGAGGAGCATCCGTGACCCGGCGGTGCCGCTGCGCGGCCGGGGCGGGGCCATGTCGTCCAGGAGGGAGCGGTAGGCGCGTTGCAGTGCCGCGCCGGGTTCCAGACCAAGTTCCCGGGACAGCCGCTGACGGCAGTCGTCGTAGGCGGCCAGCGCCTCGGTCCTGCGGCCGACGTGGTGCAGCGCGGTGAGCTGGGCGGCGCGCAGCCGTTCGCGCAGCGGGTGACGGCTCACCATCTCGTCCACGGTGTCCGCGACCGGGCCCGGGTCGCCGATCTCGAGCTGCGCTTCCGCCCAGGCCTCGTAGACGGCCAGTCGCCGGGCCCGCTGCCGTTCGACGGCGGCGCGCAGCACGTCGGCACGGGGAGCCAGGTCGCTGAAGGGGTCGTGCCGCCACAGGTCGAGCGCCTGACGGTACGTACGGGCGGCGTGGCTCGGGGCGCCCGCGCGTGCCTCGGTGTCGCCGCGCCGGGCGAGTTCGTCGAAGCGGAGGGTGTCGCATTCCTCCGCGGTGAGGTGCAGTACGTAGCCGCCAGGACCGTGGCTCAGCCGGCCGAGGTCGTCGGGGTCGAGCACCCGGCGCAGGGTCGACACGTACGCCTGGAGGTTCTTGCGGGCCGTGCGGGGCGGGTCGTCCGGCCAGACGGCGTCGGTCAGTTCCTCCACCGACACCGGGGCGTTGGGGCGGGTGAGCAGGACCGCCAGGACGAGGCGTTGCTTCAACGGTCCGAGTGCGAGGGGCAGACCGCCGCGGGAGGCCCGCAGGGGGCCCAGGAGGGTGAGCCGTAAGAGGGCGGAGGTGACGGATTCCCTGCCGTTGCCGGCGGCGATGTCCCCGTCGTTGTCGTCGGCGTTCCCCCTGCCGTTGCCGTCAGCGGTCTCCCTGCCGACGGTGGTGGCGGTCTCCCCGCCGATGTTCCCGGCGGGCTCTCGCGGAATTCCGGGATCCGACGCCACGCCGCGGCTTTCCGTGAGGACGTCAGCCATCTCGGCCCCTCAGCCCCTTCCCCAGCCGGTGTCGGGGTCTTCGGAGTTCTGACAGAGGAAAGGAATTCTGTGCACGAAAGCCTCCGAGGAGCCGCAGGGGGTGAGGGAATCCGTGAGGAGCCGTGAACCTTCGGGAATTCGATCGAATTCCTTCGGCCTTCACAGGATGCGCACGGGCCGGTTCCGGGGCCATGGACTCGAGGATGGCTCAAGGTGCATGCAGCAACGCACCCGCCGGGATGGAAGGCAAATAGGAGCACAAAAGGTAGTAATCGACCCTGCCCAGGACCGTCTCCGGCGCTGGTCGGGCCCACCTCCGCGTACCGGCCTCGAACCGCCCGCGAACCGCGACCGAACCGGTCCCGCGCACGCTGGGGCCGCACGCCCCGGTGGCCTACGGAGGTGACGAGATGCGGCTGGCGGAGATCATCGAGCTACGTCCGGTACCGGCTGCCGGGCTCCTCGCCACCCTCACCAGGCGCTGCCCGCTGAGCTGCGCGCATTGCTCCACCTCGTCGGGGCCGCGCGGCGAGGACACGCCGGCGGAGGCGTTGCGCCGCTTCGTCGGCGGCTTCACTCCCGCCGACCGCCCGGAAGTGCTCATGCTCACGGGTGGCGAGCCCCTGTTGCGGCCCGCGCTCGTGGCGGACCTCGCGGCGCTCGCCGCGACGGCCGGAACGCGGACGTCGGTCCTGAGCGGCATGTTCTTCGCCGCCGACGGCCGGGTGCCCGCGCGCATCCTGAGCGCCCTGCGGCACGTCGCCCACTTCTCGGCGAGCATCGACGTGTTCCACGAACGTGAAGTTCCGCGCGCCGCTGTCTTTCGCGCGATGCACCGCATCAGGGAAAGCGGAATCGCCGTGAGTTTCCACGTCGCGGGCACCACGGCGGACGACGCCTATCTCGCGGACATCACCGCCTCCATTCGTACGGAATTTGACGACCAGGCGGCCGTTCTCGTGAATCACATACGACCCGTGGGGCGAGCGGCGGGCTGGGCGGCCGCGCGAACCGTGCCGCTGCGGGGTGGCCAGGCCCCGGGTCCGCCGCGAGACGCCGAGTCCGTGAGCCTCTCCGCGGTGCCGCCAGCACCGTGCGCGATGGCGGCCTGGCCGACAGTGGCCTTCGACGGCACCGTCGCGGCGTGCTGCAACCAGCGTGTGGTGGACGGCCGCCCCGTACCGGAGCACCTGCGCCTGGGGCACATCGCGCAGGACGACTGGGCCGCGATACGGCGCCGGTGCGTGGAGTCGCCGGTGCTGCGCACCATCCGTACGGCCGGAGTCGGATCATGTACGGACTGCCGCGGCCTGGCCCGACGCCCGGCGGCTCTCGACGCGGCCGAACGGTCCGGTTCGCGCCCCGCGGCCGGCGCGATGGACATGCTCGGCGCGCGCCTCCAGCACGACGCCGGGGCCGCCTCGCTGCTGCGACGGTACGGAAGCGACCGGTACGCACCGCTCGTGCTGCTCGGTCGCCCGGGGGACGGGGAGGCTTCCACGTGAGCGCACCTGCCGTCACGCGCCTGCGGCTCGAACTGTCCCTCGTGCAGCCGGTGTTGTGGGCCGCCTCCGCCCGCATGTGGCATTCCGACCCGGGGCTCCCCGGCCGCTACCGCCGCTACCTGCGCGCCATGCACCAGGTGATCCGCGCCTCCGTTCCGTTGATGGAGCGGGCCGCCGCCCGCTGCGAGGCGCTGACCGGGGACCCGGTGGCGCGGCCACTCGCGCCATACCTGCGGGCGCACGCCGAGGAGGAACGAGGGCACGACGAGTGGCTGCTCGCCGACGCGGCGGCGACCGGGGCGCCGCCCGACGAGCTGACCGACAGCGTGCCGCCGCCCCAGGTGGCCGCCCTGGTCGGGGCTCAGTACTACTGGCTCGAGCACAGCCATCCGGTGGCTCTGCTCGGCTACATCGCGGTACTGGAGGGCAACGCGCCCGCACCCGGACTGGCCGGCCGGCTGGCCCGCGAGACCGGGCTGCCCGATACCGCCTTCGAGACCGTACGCCTCCACGCGGACCTCGACGACGGGCACAGCGCCGACCTGGACCGGCTGGTGGAGCGGCTGCCTCTGGACGCCGCGCAGCGTTCCCTCGTCGCCGTCAGCGCGCTGCACACGGTCGCCTCCCTCGCCGAGCTGTTCGACCGCATCACCGCGGCACCAACCGAAGGGGAGAGCACCGATGACTGACTCCGCACCCGATCACGAGCGTCTCCGCGCGCTGGAGGACGCCGGGTTCCCGCTGCACAGCCTCTCTCCCGAGCAGCGAGAGGTGCTCCAGGACCTCAGCGCACAGGAGTTGACCCTCCTGCTGGACCTGAAGCAGCGGCTGGACGCGGCCGAGCCGGAGGTGCAGGCGCACAGCGAGATCGCCGGCGGAGCGCTGTTCTGATGACCGCGGCGATGACCGGCGGCACGCGCATGAAGTGCCCGCAGTGTCCCGAACCCCCGCCGGACGGCGCGGCGTTCTGCCCCCGGTGCGGAACCGCGTGCGTGGCCGCGGGCGACGCCGCCGCGGCCGAGGAGCGTCGGGTGGTGACCGTCCTCTTCTGCGACCTCGTCGGCTCGACGGCCTTGTCCGGGCGGCTCGACCCGGAGACCCTGCGCACGGTCACCCTCCGGTACTTCGCGCTGATGCGGGCGCGGATCGAGGAACACGGCGGCACGGTGGAGAAGTTCATCGGCGATGCCGTGATGGCCGTGTTCGGCGTACCCGTGCGCCACGAGGACGACGCCCACCGGGCGCTGGCCGCCGCACGCGGCATGGTCACCGGCCTCGACAGACTCAACGCCGAGCTGGAACGGGAACACGGCGTACGGCTGGCCGTCCGCATCGGCGTGAACACCGGTGAGGTGGTGGTCAGCGTCGATCCCGCCGCCCGGCAGGCTCTGGTGTCCGGCGAGGTCGTCAACATCGCGGCCCGGCTCGAACAGCACGCGGGCGCGGGGGACATCCTCATCGGTCCGGCCACGCTGCACGCCGCCGGTCCCACGGCGGTCACCGAGTCCGCCGGAGCGCTGTCCCTCAAGGGAGTCGGGGCCCCTTTCCCGGCCCACCGCCTGGTCGACCTGCACGAGGACGACCCGGAACGGGTACGCCGGTTCGACACCCCCTTCATCGGGCGCGACCAGGAACTCGCCGAACTCCGTCTCCTGTCACGCAAGTTGGAGACGGACCCGCGTTCGTACCTGGTGACCGTCTACGGCGAGGCCGGCCTCGGCAAGACGCGCCTGCTGCGCGAGTGGCTGCGGGACTCCCCGGCGTACGGTGAGGGCCGGTGCCGCCCCTACGGCGAGACCGGCTCGCTGTCGCCGCTCGCCGAAGCCCTACGTCAGGTTCTCGCGGCCGTCGGCGAGGACGCGGCCCTCGCCCAACTCCCCGCCCCCGAGCGGACGGAGGCGCAACAGGCACTGCGTCTGCTGCGGACCGGCCTCCTCGCGGACGGCACGCCCAGTCCCTCGGCGGACGACACCCTCATGGCCCTGGCCTGTCTCCTCGACGCGCTGTCCCGTGAACGGCCCGTGGTGCTGGTCCTCGACGACTGCCACTGGGCGTCCGAACCGCTGCTCGACATGGCGGACCGGTTGCTGGACGAGCTCGACCGCTCCCCCGTGGCGCTGGTGTGCATCGCGCGTCCGGAACTGCTGGAGACCCGTCCCGGCTGGGGCAGCGGGCGCATGCGGTCCGCGTCGCTGATGCTCACGCCCCTCACCCGGGACCAGGCCGCCGCCCTCGCCGGCGAGCTCGTCGAGGTGGCGGCCCACCGGCAGGGCGTACTGGAGGGTGTGCTGGAGGGCGCGCTCGACCGCGCCGAGGGCAATCCGCTGTACCTGGAACATCTGACGGCCATGGCCGCCGAGTGCGACGACCTGCCGCTGACCGTGCACGCCCTGCTCGGCGCCCGCATCGACGCGCTGCCGCCCGAGGAGCGGACGCTGTTGCAGGTAGCCGCCGTCCTGGGCCGGGAGTTCCAGCGCGCCGACCTGACCGAACTGGCCACCGTCGAGGAACCCGTGAGCCCGGCGGAGTCCCCCGGCGGCCTGCTGCGCGGCCTCGTACGACGGCGGCTCATCGAGTCCGGCGGCCGCTCCCGGTCCACCGGCTCCCTTCTCCGGTTCGGCAGCGCTCTGGTGCAGGAGACGGCGTACCGCGGTATGGCCAAGAAGGTGCGGGCCCGGCGGCACGAGCACGCCGCCCGGGTCCTCGTCCGCCACGACGCGGGGGACGCCGCTGTCGGCTCCCATCTGGCCCGCGCCCACCGTCTGCTCACCGAACTGGGCGTCCACGACGACGACACCGACACGTTGCGCGCTCGCGCCGCCGGTCTGCTCACCCGGGCCGGAGCCGCCGCCCTGGCACGCTCCGACCTCCCGTGGGCCGACGACCTGCTCACCCAGGCCCTGGACCTGGCCACCCCCGGCGAGCCCGTCGCCCGCGAGGCCGCCCGCCGGCTCGGCGAGACGAAGGTCGCCCGGGGTGAGCCGGAACGCGGCCGGGAACTGCTGACGGACGCGCTCGACGCGGCGGACCGGGCCGGTGATCCGCTCGGCGCCGCCCATGCCCGCCTCGCCCTCACCGCGCTCGACCCCCGGCACGGATCCGCGGCCGAGGTCGCCGAGGCCGCGCTCCCGCTGTTCACCCGGGCGGGCGACGACCAGGGCATCGCCCGGGCCTGTGTCCGTATCGCCCAGGACCGTCAGCGGCGCGGACTGCACGCCGAGGCCGAGGAACTGCTCCACCGGGCCCTGGACCACGCCGACCGAGCCGACGCCGAACCCGAACGCGCGCTGGCGCTCGGCGCAATCGGCATCTCCCTGTGGCGCGGCCCCACCCCGGTCGCTCGGGCCGTGGCACGCTGCGAGGAACTGCTGACGGCCCACGGCGCCGGCCGGCCGACCGTCCGTGCCACGCTCGGCTGCCCGCTCGCCGTGCTCCTGGCCCTGGAGGGCCGCCCCGACGAGGCACACGAGCGGCTGGCCGAGGCGGCGCGCCTGGCCCGCGGCCTCGGCTACGCGGAGAGCGCGCTGTTCATCCCGCTGTTCGCGGCGGAGGTCGAGGCGCTGACCGGCACACCGGCCCGGGGTCTGACCCTCCTTGAGGAGGCGGCACGCGCGGGCCGCGAACTCGGCGCCACGGGTGCCCTGCCCGGCATCGCCCGGGAGCGGGCGCGAATCCTCCTGGACCGGGGAGAACCGCCGGAGGCGCCGGCCCTGCCGGACCCCGAGCCGTCCGGCCTGCCTCCTGCCGAGTCCGCCGACGCCTACGGACTGCGAGCCCGCGCCCTGGCACTCGCCGGGGACCCGGACCTCGCGCGCGCCTGCGCGGACCGCGCCGTCGCCGCGGCCGGTGAGACGGACTCCCCGCTCGTACGGGGCACCGCGGCCCTCGACCGGGCTCACACGCTGCGCGCGCTCGGTCTGACCGCGGAGGCGGCGCGGGAGGCGCACACGGCGCGGGAGCACTTCGCCGCCAAGGGACACCGGCCGGGCACGGACCGCGCGTCCGCGCTCGCCGACGAGATGACGGCCACGGTCCGGGGCGCGGAACGCCCGGCCCGACGGGAAGGCAGGACCTGATGACCACAGGAACGGCGGCAGGGCTCACCTGGAGTCTGCGTGACCGCTCCCCCGAAGACCTCACGATGCTCGCCGACACGGTGCCGGATCTGCCCGCCGATCCCTCGGAGTGGTCGGACGGCGCCGGGGTGCGGGTGTGCGTGGTCGACACCGGGGTCGAGTGCGGCCACCCCTCGGTCGGCATCGTCCAGGGCTCCTACGAGGTGGCGCCCGCCCCCGACGGAGGCCTGCACGTCATCGACAGCGGCCGATTGCCCGACGGCGCCGGCGACGGCTGCGGCCACGGAACGGCCTGCGCGGGCATCGTCCGGCGCGTGGCGCCGGAATGCGAGCTGTACAGCGTGCGGGTGCTGGGCGAGGGCTTCACCGGCACGGGCGAGGCCCTGCTCACCGGGTTGCGGTGGGCCGTCGACCAGGGCTTCGACGTGGTCAACCTCAGTCTGTCCACGACCCGTCCGAAGTTCCTCGAAACGCTACGAGCCCTGGCCGACCAGGCGTTCTTCACCGGGACCACACTCGTGGCCTCCGCCCACAACACCCCCGTGGAGAGCTTCCCCTGGCGGTTCTCGTCCGTCATCTCGGTCGGCACACACCGCGAGGACGACTCCGGTCTCTTCCTCTACAACCCCGCGCCACCCGTCGAGTTCTTCGCCCCCGGCCAGAACGTGCAGGTGGCCTGGACCGGCGGCAAGACCATCCGCACCACGGGCAACAGTTTCGCCACCCCCTTCATCAGCGGGATGTGCGCACGCCTGCTCGGCACCCGCCCGAAGCTGACACCTTTCCAGATCAAACACGCGCTCTACCTCTCCGCCGCGAACGTGCGCATCGGCGAACCAGGAACCCGAGGTGAAAGATGACCCAGTCCCCCGGCCTCGTCCCCGCCACCGGCGTGGACCCCGCGACGCGCGTCGGCAGCGCCGAGCACGATCTGCTGCAGTCCGTCGTCGACACCGCGCGGGCCATCTTCGGTGCCGCGGCGAGTTCCGTCCTGTTGCACGACCGGGAGACCGACGAACTGGTCTTCCAGGCCGTGGCCGGAGAGGGAGAGGAGTCCCTCGTGGGCTCGCGGTTCCCCGCCGGCCGGGGTCTGGCGGGCTGGGTGCTCGTCTCGGGCGAACCCATGATCGCGGACGATCTCCGGGAACAGAGCATGTTCGCCAAGGACGTCGCGAAGTCGACCGGCTACGTACCCGACGCTCTCATGGCAGCACCGCTCGCCCATCGCGACCGGGTGCTCGGCGTCCTCGAAGTACTCGACCCCGCCGAGCAGTCCCGGTCCAGCCTCTCCGAACTCGACCTTCTCGCACTCTTCGCCCGTCAGGCCGCCGCGGCTCTCGCGGTCATCGCCGACCGGCGCCACGAGGAGACACCGTCGGCGGTCCGCGCACGGGGCCTGGAACTGGTGGCCGCGCTACGGGACGTACTGCTCGAAGGAGTACCACCGCATGCGTCGCCGGAGGGGTGAGGCGAGGCTGTCGCACATTTCGTGGGGGCTGTCGCCCATTCCGAGGCGGCAGCCCCTTCGTCCCGCCCGGCCAGGGCGCTGGGACGGGCGAGGTCCGCGCCGGCGAAAGTGGTTTGCGGGCCTGGACGGCGCGTGGATAGCGTCGTCGGCTGTGACCCCCACTCTGCGCACCGAGCGGCTTCTCCTGGAGCCGTACGTCCCCGAGGACGAAGACGACTTCGTCGCTCTGTTCCAGGACACCAGAGTGTCACGGTGGATGGGTGACGGCCCGTCCTCCGCATCAGCGGACCGGGCCCTGTTCGGACGGATCTTCACGAAGGTCTATGCCCAGTACCTGTTCGACGTCTGGGCTGTTCGCCGCGACGGGCTCCTGGTCGGCCATGCCGAGATCAAGCCGACCGACGTCGTCGGAGGCTACGAGATCATCTACGCTCTCGCGCCGGCAGCCTGGGGGTCCGGCCTGGGGACCGAGCTGGCAGAGGCGGTCGTCGCCCATGGCTTCGGCACTCTCGGACTGACCAAGGTGTACGCCACCGTGGCCGCGCCGAACGAGGCCTCGCTGACCCTGCTGCGCAGAATGGGCTTCGAGCATGTCCGGGACATCGAAGAGGATGACGGCAGCACCACCCTCGTGCTGGTTCGCTCTCGTTCAGCGTGCCGCTGACTCCACCGCGTCCGCGGCGCGGGACTCGCTCTTGCCGTCGGCGAGCGCGGCGCCGATCTCCTTTGCGCGTGACCTGAGTTGGGGGTCGTGTGCTGTCTCCTCGATCGCAGTGCGCAGGTCCGTGGCGGGAGTTCCGGGCTCCGGCAGCCTTCGGGCGACGCCGGCGCGCAAGCAGGCGGCGGCCAGGACCTGCTGCTCCGAGCCGTTGGGGGCGACGAGCAGAGGTTTGCCGTGAAGGAGAGCGGCGAGTACGGGGGCGGAGGTCGCGTTCGTCAGGACGAGGTCGGATCGGTCGACCAGTGGGCCCATCCAAGGACGGCGGCCGACGACCAGGTCGGCGCCCTCTGCCGCTTCGGGGGCGCCCGAGCGTCCGAGTTCCACGACGGCCCGGTAAGTGCCCGCGGTGAAGGCCTCGTTGAGGCGGGGCCAGAGGGAAGTGCCGCCGAAGGTACGGCCGAGGTGGACGTAGGCCAGAGGCTTGGAGTCCGGCAGCGGTTCGGCGGACCGGGGCTCCGGCTCCCACCAGCAGGGGCCGACATGCCGTACGGCCGGGGGAAGTTCGGCGTCGGCCGGTTCCAGCACGGGGTGGCCGCGCAGCAGGAAGGCGGTGCCGAGCAGCGGGGTGTCGGGGTGGCGGTCGTGCCGTGGCGCGAGGCCGGCGGCTGCCCGTAGCGCTTGGTAGTGCTTCAGGGTCTCCGTCAGCCGCCAGGTGCGGTCGTGCGTGTCCGCCGGGCCGGCGCCTCCGGAGCGGTAGGGCCACAGGTGTGCGGCGAGTCCGAGCACGACCACCGGCAGTCCGGCGGCCTCGGCGGCCACGAGCGCGCCGTGGTTGAGCACGGAGGTCAGCAGGACGTCGGGCCGCAGCCGCCGGACCGCCCGCGCCACCTCCGTGTACTGCTCGGCGCCGCGTACCGTCCAGTGGGCCACGGACAGGGCCGCGTCGTCGGGGGCGGCGGACACATCCAGGCCCGCCTCGGTCACCACCGGCGCGGCTCGCGGCCCGGCGAGGACGTGCACGGTGTGGGAACGGCGGCGCAGTTCGCGGCCCACCGCGAGTGCGGGGTACAGGTAGCCCGGGTCGCCCAGCGGGCACAGGAGCACATTCATCGGCGTCCCTTCATGGATACCCGTCCCCTACGGTCGGGGAGGAAACGAAACCGCCTCGGATCAGGGGAGACATAAGTTGGTTCGCCTTCAAGGCCGTTTGGCTGGTGGCTATGCCCGATTGGCGTCAATTGGCGACACGCTGAGGCTGTAGTGTTTGGGGCATGCGGGCCGTTCATGTGAAGCGGGCCTTCAAGTACCGCTTCTATCCGACCGATGTGCAGGCCGCCGAGTTGTTGCGCACGTTCGGCTGTGTGCGCAAGGTCTACAACCTGGCTCTTGCGGTGCGCACGGAGGCGTGGACGCGGCAGGAGCGGGTGAACTACAACCAGACGTCGGCGATGCTGACGGCCTGGAAGAAGACCGAGGAACTCGCATACCTCAACGAGGTCTCCTCGGTGCCGCTCCAACAGGTTCTGCGGCACCTCCAGGCGGCGTTCACCAACTTCTATGGCAAACGCGCCCGATATCCTCGCTTCAAGTCGCGGAAGAGATCGCGGAAGTCGGCGGAATACACCACTAGTGCGTTCCGGTTCCATGACGGCAGGCTGACCCTGGCGAAGATGGCGGAGCCGCTCGACATCGTGTGGTCCCGTGCGCTCCCCGTCGGTGTATCGCCGTCCACGGTGACGGTGTCGCAGGACGCGGTCG
>NZ_JBSFZS010000016.1:0-94241 GCF_053600395.1 Streptomyces sp. NPDC005070
CACACCTACAACGAAGCAGTCGCCTTCCCACAGGCCTCAGCAGGCCTCAAGGCAGCGGCGGCTTGACGCTTATCCGCGTGGGATGTCTTGTCGGCCAGGACCACATCTGGCCTGGTGCGGGGCCGTCCTTGCCCTCGGGGAACGCGCAAGCGGGCCATGACGTCGGTGAAGGCGGGTGCGTCACCGGCCTGCCCGGCGGTGAGCACGAACGCCAGAGGCCGGCAGTAGCCGTCGGCGGCGAGGTGGATCTTCGTGGTCAGTCCGCCGCGGGAGCGGCCAATGGCATGGTCGTCCGGCTCGCCGGCCGGGGCCCCTTTTTGCGGGCCCCGGCCGCGTGCTGGTGGGCCCGCACGATGGTGGAGTCCACCGAAACGGCCCAGTTGAGGTCCTCGTCAGCGTCGGCCTGGGCGACCAGGGCGGTGAACACCCGCTCCCAGGTGCCATCGACGGCCCACATCCGCAGCCGGTTGTAGACGCCTCGCCAATTGCCGTACTTCTCCGGCAAGTGGACCCACTGGGTTCCGGTCTGGAACTTGAAGGCGATCGCGTCGATCACCTCACGATGATCCCGCCAGCGACCACCCCGCTGCGGCGTCCGGTCCGGGAGTAACGGCTCAATCCGCACCCACTGCGCGTCAGTCAACGGCACACCTGGACCAACGACCCACTGATCCAAACGAAACTGCCTAGCGGGGTCCCGGGTGAGTACGGGGCCAGGTGCGGCTTGTGGGTGTGGATGTGATGCAAGTTCTGTGCTCTGCAGGCGTTTTCTGTCTTTCGGGTCTCTGCTGTGGTTGCCACCCTTCTCTACGGGTGAGACCGTCTGTGTTCGGTATCTGTCGTGCACAGTGGATGGTGCTTTGTTCCGTCAGTGATGGGGGCAGGGTGTGGCGGTCGCTTCGCCTCTGGGTGATCCTGCTCGGCGTGTCGGGGGGTGGGGCGGGCGCGACGCTGGCGGCCGCAGCCTGGTTGCCGACGGGGTGGACGGCTGCTGTGGTTGCCGTTGCCGCTGCTGTGACCGGTGTCGTCGCCGATGAGGCGAGGACCGCGCTCTTGGCGCATCGTCATGCTGTAGCTGCCCGCGGGAGAGAGCTGGCTGCTCGGACGCAGTGGGTGCGGGATGTGGTGGATCCGATCAGCCTGGGGGTCCATCCTGCGGCGTCGCTTCGTCATACCGGCCGGAAGGCCGAGCGGGTTCCTGCCTTCGTTGAACGCGACCGCTTTGACGACGTCGTGCGGCGGATCAGGCAGGGCGGCTTCGTCCTGATCGTTGGGGCTTCGACCGCCGGTAAGTCCCGGCTGGCCTATGAGGCCATGCGGGTGGCCGTTCCCGACTTCGTCCTGCTGCAGGCGCGGCCGGCGGAGGACCTGCAGGCGCTGTCTTTTGCTGTCGGCGCGGCCCGGCGCTGTGTGGTGTGGCTCGATGAGTTCGACCAGTTCCTGCGGGCCGGAGGCATCACTGTGGAGATGGTCAACACGATGCTCAGCGGTCCGGAGCGGCAGGTGGTGCTTCTGGCGTCGATGCGCAGCAAGGAATACGACCGGTACAGCGCGCGGCAGCGCGACGTTACCGACGCGGCGACGTGGAGGGCCGGCCGCGAGGTTCTGCTGCACGCCGGTGAGCCGGTGGAGCTGGATCGTCTGTGGTCACCGCAGGAAATCGGGCGGGTCCAGGGGGTAGACCGGGATCCGCAGTTGAAGGCGGCGGCTCAGGCGTCTGACCGGTTCGGAGTCGCGGAAGTCCTGGCTGCGGGTCCGGAACTGCACAACGACTGGATGCATGCCTGGCAGACGAATGCGCATCCGCGTGGTGCTGCGCTGGTCGCCGCTGCAGTCGATTGCCGGCGAATGGGCCTGCACCGGCCTGTGGGTACCTCGCTGCTGGTACCGATGCACGAGATCTACCTGTCTGCTCATGGCGGTGCCGTCCTGCGTCCGGAGCCTCTGGAGGATGCATTGGCGTGGGCGACAGCTCCGGTGCAGGGGGCCAGCAGTCTTCTGCTGCCTGATCGAGGGGGGTATCTGGCATTCGACTATTTGATCGATCTTCCCGGGCTGCCGGCCATACCTGAGAACAGCTGGGGTGCGCTCCTTGCTGCTGTCACGCCGCACGACGCCTTCGACGTCGGTTGGGCTGCTGTAGACCTGATGCGGCCGTCCGTCGCGCTGGCGGCTTTCGACACCGCCCGCCGTCACGGGGTACCCGACGCTGGCTATGCGCACGCCATCGCCCTGGGTAACGCGGGGCAGCCGCTGCCGGCCGTACGCCTGCTGCGTCCGCTGCACCAGCAGCGTGAGGCGCAGCTCGGCCCGGATCACCCCGATACGCTCGCTGCACGTCATGACATAGCCCGGTACCTCGCCGAGGCGGGCCGGCTCTCGGAAGCTGTTGCTCTTTTGGACCGTCTCACCCTGGACCGGCAGCGCGTCCTGGGGCCCCGTCATACCGCGACGTTGGTGACCCGCAGCAGCCAAGCCCGGTTCCTGCGTGATCTGGGAGACGTTCCGCAGGCACTGCATCTGTTTCAAGAACTGCTTCCCGATATGACGGCAGTCCTGGGCCCGGATCACGTGGACGTTCTGCTGGCACGTCAGGAGATGGGCCGGACCCTCGGTCATACGGGCCGGACCTCCGATGCCCTCGCCTGTATCACCGAGGTACTCAAGGACCAGGAGGGCTTTCTGGGCGCAGCGCATCCGCACACGCTCAGCACCCGCTTCGAGCTGGCACTTCTTGTTGCCCGGTCCGGCGACCTCCGCGAGGCCATCCGCCAGTTGCAGGCTCTTCTGGGGGACCAGGAACGTATTCTCGGCCTGCATTCACGCACGTTGAGCACCCGGCACCAGCTCGGCAGGCTGCTGGGGCAGACTGGTGAACCAGGCAGTGCCCTGGAAGTTCTCTCAGAGGTACTGCGTGATCAGGAACGCTTCCACGGCGCTGGCCACCCCCGCACGCTGGCAACGCGATACGACCAGCTCCTGGCCGCACGCCACACACAAGGGCCGCGGGAGGCTGCGGCCGTGCTGGCCACGCTCCTGGAGGACTGCCGCCGGGCGCTGGGAAGTACGCATCCCCTGACTCGGACGGTCGCCGCAGCCGCGGGAGCCGCCGGGCTCTGACCCTGACGGCAAGGGCAGTGCCGCTGTGGCTTGCAGGCGGCCACGGCGAGAAGGCAGGGGGTGCGGGCTTCACGGTCGGGTCGAGGAATCCGTCGTCCTACGCTTGTCCCCCTTTCAAGGGCATGGTCAGCGGATGAGTCGGTCCCGTTTCAGGCGGCCCGGCGGAAGGCCGTCCGGCGTGCTGGTCTGTCGGGCAGGCGGAGCAGGTCCTGCAGGAGGGTGCCGTGTTCGGCCCATCTGCGAAGCCGGTCGCGGTCGACCCAGTGCACGTGATGCCGTTCGCCCCAGCTCTTGGCGTCGCGGGTGAAAGACCCGTTGGTGATGACGACCGCGCTGTTCGCGCCATGGACCGGGCCTGCTGTCCCTTTGACCTGGTACATCACCGCTGAGCCAACCTTGCCGGCGACCTTGGTGTGCTTGGCCTGCAGGACGATCCTGCCCCGCTGCCGGTCCTGTCCGATGACATCGGCCGCCTGGTCGCCCTGCTGTCCGACCCGCTGTGCCGTCCAGCCGTCGCGGATGAGCAGGTCGCGCAGCGCGAACTCGAAAGCCTGGTCGTCCATGGCGTCGATCTCATTGAGGGTAAGCCGCAGTCGGGCCAGCGACTGGGCGCGTACCCGCCGGGCGCGAGCCTCGCGCATCGTGTGCCATGCCCCGACTGCGACTGCGGCAGGGAAGAGGAGGACTAGCCAGGGCCAGGCCTGGATGGCCGTTTGCCAGGCGGCCGTGACCAGCTGGGCCAGCAGCCACAGCGCAGCACAGCCGACGACCACGGCCGCGGCGTGCTCACCGCTGCCGCGGGGTTTGCGCAGCCGGAGAGTTCGGCGGGCCATCAGCGGCCCGCGCCCGCGGAAATGGACGGCTGCGGGGTGTCCGTCTTCGCGGGGGTGGCCTCACCGAAGCCGATGAGCTGGCTCCATAACCACACCGCTGCGATCAGCGCAGCGATCGTCCAGCCGCTCAGCTTCCTCCCGCCCGTAGTCGGGTTGCGCCGGATGTGCCGGCGGACCGTGTGGTATCCCTCGGGTGCTTTCGCCACTGCTTCCCCCTCTGTACGCCAGACCGCCAACTGCGGTCTGAGCACTGGGAATTGGTGTAGCAGCGGGCACTGACAAAGCAGCCTGAACGATCAGGAACAAGGGCGGTCCTGCCTCACAAACACGCCGCGTCCCTGGCTGTGGCGCTGTCGTGTTCGAACGGGGTCGGCACTGGCGCCCGGGGCTGGGGAAATCCCGCCCAGTCGCAGCCAAAACGGTGGGCACTGCAGCAGGCGGAGTGCTGGTGCGGTCTCGCATGCTGCGCAGCCGCGCACTCAGGCCCCTTCAGACACGGCCGGAAATGGCGAGAAGCACCACA
Source organism: Streptomyces sp. NPDC005070 (assembly GCF_053600395.1). Taxonomy (NCBI): domain Bacteria; kingdom Bacillati; phylum Actinomycetota; class Actinomycetes; order Kitasatosporales; family Streptomycetaceae; genus Streptomyces; species Streptomyces sp. NPDC005070. The sequence goes on from NZ_JBSFZS010000016.1 coordinate 4,477, forward strand.
TGTTCGATGCAGTCCACCCGTGACGCGCAAAGCGGCGCACTGCATACGTGAGGGCTTCGAAGCTGGCCGATGGAGGCGGCAGGGCCTTGTCCCGTGCAGGGATCTTCCGGGTGCGGCCGAAGTGGGTGGAAGGGGCCATGTGATTATTCTGAGGCCCAGGTCCTGAAGCCAACGGCAGGCTGAGCACAATCTTGATCACGGAAGAGCTGAGCCGCAGGAGATGCCTATGTGGGAGACCCTCTACGACACCGTGGTCCTTGCCGTCGTGGCCGAGCTGCTCCTTCGCCCGATACGGAAGCGATGGCACAGGAGGCGCATCTCCCAGACGGTCGCCGCACTGAACCGTGGAAAAACCACCCGCATCCGCTGTGCCGCACGGTTCCGCAACTCAGGCGGAGGCCGGCACCGCGCTCGTCTGACGGTGAAGGCCGACGGTGTTTTCCTTTCCACCGTTGACAGCACGGTCGCGAGACTGCGGCTCGGGACTCCGCACACCAGTGTCGAAGTCGTCGCCGAGCGCTCGATGATGGTGTGCAGCGTCGCCGGGCGACAGCTTGAGATTTTGCTTCCGGCCGAGGAAGACCGCCTTTTCAAGGCCGTGGTGGCCAGGCTCCTGGACCACGGCGACGAACAACACCCCGCCGCCGGAATCGTCCCAAGTTCTGATTCGGGCTCAACGCCCTCGCACAAAGCCTGAGCCGGTTGTCCCCGCTGGCGTCGCCGAGTCGTGGCAGTCCCTTCGATCGCTCTCGTCGACGGACCGCGCACCGCCGTGTATCTGGTGAAAGTCCGGTCCGGCTTCCGGGATGGCAGTCGCTACTCTCGTCGGCGGCCTGACAGGCTTCCTCGTTCGGCACGCCTCTCGCCGTGCTGCACGACAGGCTCAAAGGGCCTGGCTGTGTACGGAGCCGCCGTCGGCGTTAGAAGCAGCACACTCCTCGACCAGTGCCCGAAGCTTGGGTGTCAGCTCGGCGGTCGCCACGGGATGCGGATTGCAGCAGCTCGGCGCAGACCACGATGAGAGCCGTCTGACTGATGGCACTGTCCAGGAGCGGGGCAAACTCGCAGCGGATACGCACAGCACACAGCGGCCGCGTTGGATCTTCCTTGTAGCTCCCGGAGCCCCGCCCTGCAACGATGCCCCGCAGGGGCGCGCGAATCTGACAACGCCTGGAAGTCAGCAAGCTGGGCTCACGGGACGGCTACTTGATCGTTCCGGTCCAATGGGGGTCTTCGGCGAGCATGTCGGCCTGGGCGTCCATGCGCGTCATGGTGATGACGACCTTCGTGCCGTTGGACTTGCGGAGCGCGCTCTCGCTGGTGAAGGTGCCGGTCTGGCCCGGTGCGATGCGGCCTGTCATCGAGCGGGAGCCCTTCTCCACGGAGAGCATCGAGACCTCTCCCCCGTTGGTGGCGCCCTGCTCTGCTTCGGACCACTGGTCCATGTCGAGCGGCTTGTTCGTGCCGTTGAGCACGGCCCAGGTGACGCGGTAGCCGGTCTGGTTGGCCTCGGGGCCGGTGTCGTATTCCCCGAAGGCCGTGAGCTTGCGGATGCTCTGGACGGTGACCTTGACGCCGTCGTTGTAGGCGAACGTGTCCCCGACCGCGAGCTCTGTGTCCGGCTCCTTCTCGGACGGGCTCGCGCTTGCGCACTGGTCCATCCAGTCGGCCTGCGAGAGGTTCGAGTCGGGCCCGCAGTCCGCGGACTTCGACGCCGCGGCGCCGTTGGCGCGTTCGGCCTTGCCCTGCTGATGAGCCGAGGAGCCGCAGCCTGTGAGCGCGGCCGCGAGGACAGCGATGGTGATGAGTGTGCTTCTTGCGTGCATGGTCCCCCCAAGGACGGTTTGAGCGCCGCCATTGTGGCGTCTGCGTGACTTGGGGTGGATGCTCCATGCACGCTTCGTATCTGAGATGTGACACGCGGGGGGCCGCGCGTCGTCTGTCACCACCAACCTTTGCGGCTTCGCCAGATCGGTGTGGGCTGGCCTGTCGACTGCGGCGAGGATGACTGTGGCGATCGTGAGTGCGGTGGCCGGATGGTCACGCGATTCGATCCAGCTGAGGCAGGCAGAGCTTCCAGCAGCCCATACTCGATTCGCGTGCTCCGTTGGTGCAGGTGTCGATCATTGCGGACAGGGCGGTCTTCTCACCGTTGGTGGTGGTGCGTTTCCAGACCGCTTTGATGTGGGTGCAGTTCTTGGCATAGGTGCACCAGAAGGCCTGGTTGGTGGGTTTCCAGTCCGGCGGACCTGCCTACGGCCTGGGCGAGTTCAAGGCGTTCGCCGGCCAGGCCGACCACGAGCGCCACGGCCTGTTCACCCAGCACCGGGCCAGGATCATCTGAGCTCTCTCTGACAGGCTGCGTCCGGGCTTCGGCGCAGTCTGCGTCCCGGCCCGGGCTGGCCCAGTCAGACGCACGGTCCAGCTGGACCGGTCCCGTGCACAGACTCCGCGAGGAGGAGCGTCCCCGCTCGGCTCGGTGTGGGACGCTCACAGCCTCTGCTGCGACACGCCGTTCACCGAGAGGTCGGGGTCCTCAGCGGGTTCCGGCGGGGCTTGCGCAGCCGGTGTGCCTCCCGCTGCCTGCTCCGAGCCCTCCTTCTCAGACGAGGGGGCACCCACGTCCAGGAAGGGCACCTCGGCGTGGGACAGGAGCCGCACCAGTTCGTCGCCGAGTCCGGCCTGGAGCGGGGTGCCGTCCTTGCCGAACGAGTCGATCTCGCCGTCGAACAGGGGCGTCTTGGTGGCCTCGTGGGTGACCTTCACGCCGAGGATGCCGCTGTGGTCGTAGCGGAATTGCACCAGCACCGCATTGCGTTCGGGTTCGCGTTCCGGTCTGGGCAGCGGGACTTCCAGACGGGACAGGGGGAATGCCCGGTCGCTGTCGGCCGGGTAGCCTGCTTCGCCTTCGATGATCTCCACGTTGACGGAGACCGCGTCGGGGCGCGACGGGGTGAAGCGCCGCTCCCCTCTCGCGATCAGGGTGCGGTTGCGGCGGATGATGGGCTGGAAGCCCTTGCGGGGGCCAGCGTCGAAGGCGGTGCCCAGGTCGTAGTTGGTGACGAGGCTGAAGCGGTCTCTTTGGTCGGGGTCGTCCAGGGCTGCTGAGTAGACCGCCGCGCCCCGTGCGACGGCCGTCATGGGGTGGCAGAGCTCTGCCGGGACAATCCGGTCGGCGCCCAGGATGCGGCCCACTGCCTCCCGCGCTTCGGGGATCTGCGACGTGCCGCCGATCATGAGCACGGTGTCAATTCCGCCGGGGGCGATCCCGGCGTCGTCCAGGCACTGCTCCAGCGGTTCCATCGCCCGCTCGATCAGCGGTGAGACGGACGCCAGGTACTCGGCGCGCGATACCGTCAGCGTCCTGCCGAGCGCCGGGAGGTCGAAGGCGACCTCAGCCGCGTCGCGCCGCGACAGGGCAATCTTGGTCAGCTCCACATCGCGCCGCCACCGGTTGCGTTCTTCAGGGTTCAGGTGCTCGGGTACCCGGCCGAGCTTCTCCAGGAAGATCCGGGCCAGTGCTTCGTCGAACTCCAGTCCGCCCAGTGCCGCGATGCCGCGCGAGGACAGCTCCTCGAAGTACTTCCCGTCGTAGTACAGGACGGTGGTGTCGATGGTGCCGCCGCCCCAGTCGAAGATGAGGAAGCGGCCCGGGATGTCGATGTCGTTGGTGTAGGAGACGGCGGCAGCGGTGGGTTCGTTGAGCAGCGCCTTGACTTTGATGCCGGCCAGCAATGCGGCTGCGCGGGTCCGGTACCGGGCGCCGCCGGTCGCATTGGCGGGCACGGTGACGACGGCTTCGGACAGGTCGAGGAAGCTGCGCTGCGCGGCTGTCTTCATCTGGGCGAAGAGTGCTGCGGCGGCGGCCGTGGTGCGGAAGGGCTCACCGCCCAGCCACACGTGGTGCTCTTCGAGGGCGGGCGCTCCCGCACCGCCCTGCTGCGCTCCGGCGGAGCGTGTGCCCAGCATCCGCTTGACCGCGTCCACGGGCTCGCCCGGGGCTGTCTTGGCCGCCCAGCCGAAGCAGAGGGTGCGCTGCAGGTCGCGGACGGCCAGGACGGAGGGGAAGAGCTCTTCGAATTCCGGCTGGCGCCACTGGGCGGGGATGCCGTGGCTGTCGATGGGGAGTGTCTCGGTGCGGGCGCCGTCGGACCGGGCGACAACCGAGTTGCTGGTGCCGAAATCGATGCCGAATGTCAACTCGTGCTCCTGGGAAGCTGGTTGTCCTGTTCTGGTGCCGTGCCGGGCTGCTGGGGGCGGTACCGGCGGGGCATGGCGACGCCTCCGACGGCTCCCGGGGCGCGTGCGGCGGTGCGGCGGGGCTTCCGGGCCTGGTCCGCGGGGGCAGTCTGAGGCAGCGGGTGCCCCCCGGGCTCCTCGGCTGTGTCCGGTTCGCTGCGGTCAGCTGCTGGGCCGGGGGCCTCGGTGCGGCCCGGGCCGCCATCCTCTGCGTGCTGCTGCTCTGCGGCCGGTCCGGTCTGCGGATCCGCGGACGGCCCGGGGCGGGTTCCGCTGCGTGCTCCGGGAGGGCTGCTGTGGCCTTCCGGTTGCGGTTCCTCCCGGACGGTCTGCCGGGGCGCGTCGCGGTGCTCGCCCTGGCGCGGCTCCTGGTGGTGGGGGGCGGGGGTCTGCTCTGCGGCTGCAGCCGGCTGCTCTGGGGCGCTGCCGGGGCTCTGCGTGCTGCGGTGCGGGGCGGGGTCTTGTTGGGGGCCTTGCGCCGTGAGCTGGCCTGCTGCGGGCGGCTCGCCGGTGGCGGTCTCGGGGCGCCGCCGGTCCTTGTGCGTGCGCGAGACAGATCCGTGGAGCTTGCCTGCGGGTGCTGGGGCCGGTCCCGCCGGCAGGGGGCGGATCCACCCGCGCTCGATCATGCGCCCGGTTTCGGCGTCGACGTATGCGGGACTGACCAGTTCGTAGGCGTCGCCTGGAAGGCTGCCGTCCGAGGTGCCGCTTGCGCCGGCCAGGTTGAACGCGGCCAGGTCGGTGGCCTCCGAGATGCGCCGGACCCCGGCAAGGGCTAGTTCCCGGTCGATGCGCTCCTGGAGCTCTGCGAGGGCGCCGGCCTGGGCTGCAGCGCGGTCGATCACGGCCAGTTGGGCGAGGTGGCGGTCGCGGGACCTCATGCCCTCGACAACGCCCGCCCGCACAGCGTCCGCGAGTTGGCGGCCGACGGTCCGGATGGCCTGGGCCACTGCCTCGGTGCTGCCGTCTGCATCGGCTGCAGCGCCCTGGAGGGAGTGGAGTCCCGCGGTGATGCGCGGTTCGACACATGCCAGGACGGATGCCAGGAGGGCCGCAGCGTCGAAGGTGCCTGCCTCGCAGTGCGGATGGCCTTCTCCGATGCGGACGACGACTGGCGGCTGCGGCGTCCTGCGGGGAGGGGCGGCGGGTGCGCGGCCGGCACGGTTCTGCCGCTCTGGCGGCGCTGTCTGGGCCTGCTGGGGCCGGGTGCCGCGCTTGTCGCCCTTGGCCGGCGGCTGTCCCGTCCTGTCGTGCGCGGACGACCCGCTGCCTCCTTGGGACATGTTTTTCACTGGTTGCTGCTCTCTGGGAAGAAGGCCGGGGGGGCGGCTGGGAGCCCTACATTCTGGCAGGCCGCGCGGATGATGGCCCGTGCTGCCTGGTCGCGGGCGTAGTCCCGCTCCTGCTGCGTCGGTGCGGCCGTGCGGCGCGGCATCGGCGGTGCCCCGGCTCCGGAGGCAGCCGCTTCGGCGGCGGGGTTGGCCCATCGGTGGGGCATCAGGGGGACGAGGAAGGGCTCTACGGCCGCGCGGCCCCGCTCGAGTGCCTGAATGGCGTCTTTGGCCTGGTTGACCGCGGCCTCGCCGTCGTCGTCGAGCGCCCGGCGCAGGGCCCGCCACCTTTCCTTCCACACCTGCTCTGGCGCGCTGTCCGCTACCCCCAGGACGAGGTAGGGGTTCAGGACGTGGTCGTCCTCGCGGTGGCGCTGCAGCTGGCGCAGCACCGTGCGGTTGTGCTCGAGGTGGGTGCGCCCGGCGCCGGGCAGCTGGTCTTCGCGCAGGCCGCGGCCCTGCGCCACCGGGCTGATGGCGTCGAGGGCCTCGTCGTAGGACTCCTCTCCGGCCGGGCTGAGCATCAGGAGGTAGGCGAGGAGGTTCTTGGCCTCCCAGCTGCCCGGCGTCCAGATGTCCCGCAGTGCGTTGGCCTCGTTGCGCGCGTGTTTGAGCAGCGAGTCGGCCCGCTTGGGGTCCTTGAGCAGCTGCTCGCGGTGCGCGGCCCGAAGAGTGCGGTGCATGCGGCGTACGACGAACCAGCTGCCGAAGGCCTTGTCGCGGCGGAGGTTTACAGGAGCCTGTGGGGCGAGCCGCTCGAGTGCAGGCCACAGCCATTTCTTGGCGGACAGCTCGGGTGGGATCCGGCCGGTTGAATGCACGCGTGCCAGGTCCTCTGCGAGGCTGATCTGCTCGTCCGTCAGGCCGCGCGCTTCCTCGAGTACTGCGGTGTCCCCGCGGGCGAGGCGGAAGCGGAATTCTCGGCGGGCCTGCTCCTCGGCCCACCCGAGTCCGCGCAGGCCATCCGTGTCCACCTGCGAGGGGGTGAGCCGGGCCTGCAGGTAGAGGCGGCGGTCGCCGTCTTGTGGGACGGCTCTGGGTGCGAGGTGCCCGTCGTCGACGAGGTCGTCGACGACGGGCAGCGGCAGCAGCTGTGCGAGCCGCTGCTGCTCTTCGGCGGGCACGCGGCCGTACTGGGTGAGCCGCATGTAGTCCGCGTACACCTGCCAGGCTGCGTCGGCCACGCTTCCCGGCGCACTGCCGTAGGCGGCGGCTACTTGGCCGGGGGCGCCTGCCAGGAGGGCGCGGGCACGGACAGCCTGGCCGGGCGGAAGGAGCGCCTCTAGTGCAGCCGCTGCCTCTGCGAGCATGCGGACAGCGGCGGCCGGCGCCAGCGGCAGGACAGCGGCGACCACGAGCCGCGCCAGCTGGTCGGCTGCTGCATCCGTGGCAGCGTCTTCGAGCTGGAGGGCGGGGTGGCCGGCGGCCCGTGCGGCGGCGGCCACCGTACGGGCCGCCTGCCGCGCCGCCTGCCAGGCCGGCTCGGATCCGTACCCGTCGGGAACGGTTGCCGGGGAGGGCCGGCGGGCAGGACTGGCGGCTTCGCTCACCGCGGCGTCCTGGGGCTGCTGCAGCTGCCGGGGGCCGCGGTCCTCGCCGACGTGTCCGGTCGCGGCCGGTGAGCAGGAGGACCGTGCGGCGATCAGAGCCAGCCGGCGCTGCCGCTCGCGCTCGATGAGTTCCTCGCGGGTGGGCGCAGGCGTGGAGTGGTCCCCGGCCGCAGGATGGGAGAAGATCGGGCCCGCGGTCACAGCTCCCCCTCCTCTGCGAAAGCGACCAGTTCGCTGGTCACTGCTGCGGGGATGCGGTCCAGGCAGTAAGCGTCGGCGAAGGCCGTACGCTCGGCCAGGCCGCTGCTGCGTACGAAGTCGCCCAGCTCACGCAGCCGGGGGGCCATGGCTGTCAGCTCAGCGGATTCCAGCGGGTGCTTGGCCACGACGGCGAAGGTGTCCTCGGCGAACTCGCTCTGGGCCAGGGCGATGCGGCCGAAGGGGGTGTCGTGCACCTGCGCGCTGAGGTCGGTGCGGTCTTCGGCCCAGCGCTCCAGCAGCGTGCCGTGCACGGCGGTGTCCACGGCGAGCTGCCGCCCGCGCAGGACGCTGATCAGGTCTCTCGCCAGCCTCCAGTCCAGCAGGGGGTGGAGCCGCATGTTGGAGTAGTCGCGCAGGCAGCGGTAGCAGGAGCCGCTGCACTCCTGTGCGTGCTGCGGGCCGAGTCCTGCGAGGTATCCCTCCACTGCGTCGAGGAAGTCCTCGAGGTGCTCGCGTGCTCCCAGGTGCGTGCTGAACCCCGCGCCGTTCTCAAGGCTGTCGGCGAGGTAGGCGAGCACCGGGGAGGAAGCCGTGGCCGAGCCGTGGATGCCTGCCAGGAGTTCCTCTGGCTGCACGTCCAGGAACGGCGCAGCGGCCCGGCGCAGGAGGGCGGCCAGCGAGTACCAGGCTGCGCGCCTGCCGTGGTAGGCGTCGCGGAATCCGTGCGGCTGCTCGTAGGAGGAGAGGTCGAACCGAAGCCCGCGGCCGGTGTCCAGGGGGGCCCGGGCGCCGAGGAACAGCATGTCGGTGTGCTCTGTTGCTCCCAGCGCGGTCTCGATGTCGGCCTGCGCTTTGGGGCTGTCGACGATGTGGTAGCCGCCCCAGGAGCCGTGCGCTTTCTTGAAGCGGTACAGACGGCCGTTGTTGCTGTTGACCGTGTAGCGGTCGCCGCTTCCGGCGTGGGCCACGAGCCAGTCGTCAGCACGCCGCTCTACGCGGGGGGCTTCCTTGTCGAGGTCGGCTGCGGTGCGGGAGCTGGCGCCTCCTTGGCCCCATTCGCGCACGCCGTCGTAGTCGCGGGGCACTCCGGCGCGGAAGCCGGCGGGCTCGCGCATCGGCAGTGCCGCGTAATGGGTGCCTGAAGCCCCGCACGCGGGGCACGACTTGGGGTCCTGGTCTTCCTCGAGCAGCTGGATGTGCGCGCACAGGCGGCACAGGGCGACCCGGGTCTCCGGGCCGAAGGGCTCCTCTTCGGCCCACGGGCGGGTGCGTCCGGGCCGGAAGGAGACGACTCCCATGGACTGGTAGAGGCGTCCGTCGCGGGGGGTCTCGGACCCCGGGGCGAACTTGGTCAGCGCCACGGCCAGGTTGCGGTCGATGGCCCCGGACGGCGGCCAGGGGAAGTTCTGCTCGGGCCGCTCGGTGTAGAGGTAGCGCACGCGCGTGGGGAAGCCGAACATCGGCAGGAGCCCTGCTTCGGCGAGCCGCTGGCTGAGTTCGGCGTGCCCGGTGGCCGGGACGGCCCTGCGGTCCACCTGGTCCAGGAGCTCCTTGGTGCAGGCGATGGGGTCGATGGACGCTACGGACGGCGGTGTTGCGGCCTTGAGTGCGCGTGCTGCCGACTCGATGTCCGCATGGTGCCCGTCCACCCAGCGGCGCACCGCCTCCCGGTGCGCCGGCCAGTCGGCTGCGAGTCCGAACTGGCCGTGGATGTTCTTGGTGAGGTCGGGGTCGCCCTTGCTCCGTGCTGCGGCCACTGCGCGGAAGGCCTGGCGCAGCACTTCCCCGAGCAGGACCCGTTTGAAGATCGACGGCATGCCGAGGGCCAGGTACGGCGGGGGCGTCGGGGCGTTGGTGATCTCTTGCGGCCTGGCGAAGTAGTGCTCGTCGTGGCTGCGCCCCCGGCAGATGGTCAGCGCGGTCGCGGTGGGGCTGCCGCGCCGGCCTGCCCGGCCCACGCGCTGCTGGTAGTTGAAGCGGGTGGGCGGCATGTTGGCGAGCAGCACGGTGTTGAGCGAGCCGACGTCGACGCCGGCTTCCATGGTGGTCGTCACCGAGAGGACTTCGATGCCGTCGGCGGCCGGCACCTCGTCCTCGCCGATGAAGACGTCCTGGAAGCGGGCCTGGCGCGATTGGGCGGCGATGCGGTCGGTCTGCCCGGTGAGCTCAGCGGCGCGCAGCGGGAAGCGGCCAGTGCTGGTCTGGGCTTTCCAGGCGTAGTAGTCGTCGTTGAGGGCCCCGGCGAACTGCCGTGGTTCGGCGGGCAGTTCCACCTGGCACTTCGTGCACAGGCCGGCGCCCCGGTGCAGGTGCGGGCGGCGGCAGCCGCCGCAGATCCAGGCGCGTCCGTCTCCTGCCCGCAGGGACACTTTGGAGGGGTCGATGGTGTACTGGACGACTGCTTGCCCCCAGGCTGCGAGGACGCGGTCCTGGACGCTGGCGGTGTCGCTGCCTTCGCGCTGCGCGATCTGCTTCCAGAAGCGCAGGAGCGGGGCTGGCGGCTTCGCGGACGCGGCGCGCAGCTCCGTGAAGCGGCGGAGGAGGCCGAGGATGCGCAGGCTGGCGCGCGCGAGCGCGGTGTCGGAGTCCGGCGGCACGTCGAGGGCGGAGCGGTCGCCGGACAGGCACAGCCATCCCAGTCCGAGGGATTCGAAGTCGCGGCCGGCACCGGAGAACAGACCGAAGACGAACTCGCGCCCCAGGCTGTCCTCGATCCGCTTGAGGTAGTCCTCCTGCTCCTCGGTCAGCCCGCTCTTCAGGGCGCGGTCGCGGTCCCAGTCGAACAGGGAGGTCCAGGGGATGCCGTTGCGGTTCTGCAGGGAGGCTGCGGGGCCGCCCGGGTTGGCCCCGCAGTCCAGGAGGAGTCCGCGCAGGTCGTAGCGGAGGTCCTGCAGTGAGGGCAGCGCGCTGAGCACCGCCTCGAGTTCGGGCTGGCGCTGGGGCTCTGCGTCGATCTCGTCGTTGAGGATGTCGCGCAGCGCGGACAGTTCGCGGGGGTGGCGCTCTCGCAGCCGCTGGAGTGCGGCCTTGACCTGGTCGCGGTCGACGGGCTGGAGCTGTGCGTAGTGCGCTTTGACGAGCTGCAGGTCCGCGTAGGGGTCGCCCTGCTTCTCGACGACCTCAGCGGCCATGAGCCGCAGGAGGTCCTGGTAGTGGCGCAGGGCAAGTCCGCTGGCGAGTTCTGCGGCGTCGTCGCGGCTGTCGGAGAAGGCGATCACTTTGCGCTCGCCCGGGGGCATGTGGCCGAGGGCTTCGGTGGTGAGGACCTGGTTGAGCTTGTCGAAGCCGGTGCGCATCCGGCGCACGGGGGCGCTGCGCAGGCGTGCGGGGTCCTCCAGGCCGATGGGTTTCATCGCGCCTGTCTTGGCGTCGCGCGCCCGCTTCATCTCCCAGTCGTCGCCGCAGGCCGGGCAGCGGGTTGGGAACGCTCTCAGGCTCCGGATGTCGAGGGCCGGCTTGCCGTCCTTCCCGGCTTCTGGGACCACGTGGAAGGACCAGCCGGTGTAGTGCGCGCGGTCGTTGGCGAGGCGCCCGGTGCCCGGCTGGTAGCGGCTCTGGCGGAACTGGAAGGCCGCCTTGGCGCCCTGGTTGGAGGTCGAGCCCGTCCATTGGGCGCTCTCCAGGCCGGGTTGCTCCGTGCGCGGCCAGTACACGACGTAGTTGCCGGCGCTGGCTTGTGCGCTCGCGTCGTCCGGCAGCTGGTCGAAGTCGGGGAAGTCCGTGTGCAGCGAGCCGCGGAAGGTGTCCTTGCCCAGGAGGGAGGGGCTGGTGAAGCCGCCGAGCATGAGGTCGCCGCAGTTCTGGCAGTACAGCAGCTCCAGGACCCGGGCCCCGCAGCTGCACCGGGAGGTGGGGGCTCTGAACAGGCGCCCGACCCGGCGCTCGGGGTGCCTGTCGCCGGGGACGTGGGGGCACTGCGGGTCGGAGCAGGCCCAGATGCCGTCGATGTTCCGGAAGAACATGTGCGCGCGCAGCTTGGGCAGGGCGGGGTCCGATGCCGCGTCCAGCGCGCGGAGCAGGCCCTGCAGTGCGGCGCCCTGCTCGTCCTGCGAGTCCAGGCCGGGAAAGAGCTGGGCGGCCGCACGCGGCAGGCTCAGCGCTTGGGGCTTGCCGCCCGGCGCGAGAGCCAGGGCGAGGGCGTCGGCTGCGCCGGTGGCCTGCAGCAGCCGGGCCGTCTGCTCTGCCGGAAGGTCCTTTCCGGCCGCGGCGGCCAGCTGCTGGGCGTGGGCGGTCAAGTCGGTCGAGCCGCGCTCGGGCAGGACCAGGGTTCCGGGCACGACGACGTGTCGGCCGCCGGGCAGCGCGAAGAACGACTGCAGGAACGCGTCGTCCCGTCCTGCTTGGAGCGAGGCGGAGGCGGCCAGCACGCGGAACTTCTCCGGTGCGTCGTCGAGCCCGAGCCGGTGGCGCAGCTTGCGCAGCAGGTAGGCGACCTCGGTGCCGGCGGTTCCGCGGTACATGTGCAGCTCGTCCACGACCAGCGTGAAGCGCGCCCCGGGGGTCTTGAGCCAGCGGCGGGTGGCCTCGAACATCGGTTCCTCCTGCGGGCGCAGGAGCATGATGTTGAGCATCGAGTAGTTGGTCACCAGGATGTCCGGCGCGGCCTGCTGCATGTCCCAGCGGGCGTGCATCTCCGCGCCGCCGACGCGGGGGATGAAGTCGTGGAGCTGCCCGCCGGCGCGCCTCTCCCGCTCCTCCACTGCCTGCATATACGTGCGCAGCCGCTCCAGGGCGGGCAGCGAACCGGCGCTGCCCGCCACCGGTGTGGCGCTCGTGTAGCGGCCGAAGTAGAAGCGGTGGCCGGACCGGTTGCGGTCCAGCCAGGCGCGGGCCGCGTCGCTGTCCAGCGCCCGGCGCAGGCGTGCCAGCTGGTCGTCGGCCAGCGCGTTCGTCGGGTAGAGGACCAGCGCGCGCACGGCGGCCGGGTGCCCGTCCTCGCCTCCTCTGCTGAGCTCGTGGCTGCCGCGTCCCCTCCACCACGCGGCCTGGGTGCTGCCGCGGCCCGGCCACCGGGCGGACTCGGCGACCAGGTCCGCGATGACCGGCAGCATGAAGGCCTCCGTCTTGCCGGAGCCGGTGCCGGCCGTGACGACGAAGTCCCGGCCGCTGCCGCATGCGGCGACGAGCGCGTCGTGCTGGTGCCGGTACAGCTGCTCCACCCCGGCGGGGAGGGCGAACTGGGCGAATTCCGCGGCCTGCGGGTGCGCGCCCGCGGCGCGGAAGGAGTCGGCGACGGAAACGCCGCTGGAGGCGTACTGCGGGCGCAGTTCCAGCAGGGGTTCGCGCCAGGCTCCGCCGTCGGTGTCCAGCAGGGCGCGCCGCTCGGCCATGACCGAGGGGTCGTCGACGGCGAACGGTGTGTCGTAGTACCGCATGAGGGTCTCGCGCAGCGCCTGGAACGTGCCGGGGATGTCGGTGGCTGCGCGCCGCCGGGTGGAATCAGTCATCGCTGCGCCTTCCCGGCAGCCGCAGCGGCCGTCTGGATCTCGAGCTGCTGGTGCAGGGACGCGGCCAGCCGCTGGGCGGCCGCGAGGGGGACGTTGTCGTAGCCGACGGTCTGGGCCAGCTCGTGGAAGCGCGGCTGCAGACCGCTGCACAGCACGGCGGCCCGGGCGTGCAGCGGCGGCAGGGGGGCTCCCCAGTCGACTGCGAGGCGGCCTACGCGCTGGCGCCCCGCGCCTGCCTCGGCCTTCCACCGCATCGCACCGGTGCCCAGCCGCTCGTGCTCGAGGTAGACGCCGTACTCGTGCTCGGTGCTCAGGAACCGCTCTCCGCGCCGGAGCTGGACCAGCCGCACCCAGTCTGCGCTGCGCCACCGGTACAGGCCGTCCTCACTGTAGGAGTGGGACGGCTCGTAATCGCGTGTGCGGCTGTTGTACCGCTCCACGGTGTGCGTGTTGCCCAGTCCCGGCGGGGCGGCTGCAGGGCCCGCCGCCAAGTCGGGCAGAACGGACACGGCTTGGAGGGCTGCGCAGGAGACGTAGGCGCATCCGAGCCGCTCGGCGTCCTGGGGCAGGCGCTCTGCTGCGTCGTACTGCAGGTAGAGCGTGTCGGGCACCGGGATGTCGCCCTCGACTGCTTCGTTTTCCACCCACAGCAGCTCGGCCCACTGCTCGGCTGCGGCGTCAGCCGCCTGGTCGAAGGCCGCGCTCCGGCGCCCGGCGACCACGGCGAGCCCGTCGGAGAACGGCACCCGTGTGAGCACCGCGGGAGCCGCGGACCACAGCCCCTGGCGCCAGTCCACGTCCAGATGCCCCAGTGCCGACACATCACGCAGCCATCGGCCGTCCGCGCCCTCGCGCACCGGGATGCCCCTGCTGCGGGCGGTGCGCGCCACGCCGGCCCTCAAGTCTGCGACCCTGCCGCCCCCGAGTTCGCTCGCCCACCGCAGGAGCAGGTTTCCGATACTCAGCACTGCGTAACCTCCCGGGCCAGCTCCACGAACGAATCCCACAGCTCTCCGCTGCCTGCGCCCGCTGCGCCCAGGACTGCATCGGCCCAGGCGCGGTGCTCCGGGCCGGGAGTGAACGAGGGGGCCTGCGGATAGGCCGGTTCGGCGGACCACTCGCCCTGCCGCAGCTGCAGGACCCATCCGCCGCCGGCCCGGACGTCAACTTCGAAGTGGTAGTCGGAAGGCGCCTGCGCCAGCCGCGACCACCAGGAAGGGGTGGCGGGCTCGGCTATCCGCCAGGCCCGCCCGTCCGAGGAGGCGAAGACGGTCTCCTGGGCCCGGCGGCGGCACAGGACCACGCGAGGCGCGGCACCCGAGCCGCCGCTGCCCAGGCCGGCTCCGCGGACCAGGCCGGCACCGCTGCCGGGGGAGGCGAATGCCGCGGCTCCTCCGCCTGCGGCGGCGAAGCCGACCAGTTGCTCCGGCTCCGCCACGCCCGGGGTGCTGTCGGCCGTGGCGAAGGCCAGGACGCTGCTCTCCGCCTCCAGGACGTGGTCGCCCGGCTCCAGCCCCCGCGGCCACAGCGGGATCGGTACGCCCCTGGCCTGGAACGGCGGGCGCTGGCGCTGCCCGTCGAGCACTGCCTCGCCCGACGCGTCGTCGGGCAGCACGAGGTCCGGCTCGCCCCCGGCGAGGTACAGCTTCCGGCTGAGCCGGGGGGCGAGGAGCAGGCCGCCCTGGAGTGCGGCCTTGAACTGCGGGGCAGGCTGGACCGCGAGCAGCGCCCCCCTGACCTCGCGGATGGCCTCCCTGAGGGTCACCGCGTCCTCGAAGACCACCCGGGGGTACAGGACCCACCCCCGGGGCAGCCACGACAGCGAGGACCGGGGCTCGGGCCTGGGCGAGGCCGCCTTGTGCAGCACGGCCTCGACGTCGCGGGCGGCATCGGGCGCTGCGAGGACCATGTGGTCCTCGCCGGGCACGAACCTGTCGACGCTGGTGCGGCAGTCCAGCGACTCGTTCTGCGTCAGCACGACCAGCGAGGAGGCCGGACGGCTGACGGCGACCCCTTCTCCGGTGAGCTGCACGCCCGCGCGCAGGGAGCGGTCCGCGGGCAGCTCCAGCCCGTCCACCGCGTAGTAGTTCGTCTCCCCCAGCTGCCGCAGCGCGGCACCGCCGGCCAGCTGGTACCCGCCCGCTTGCGGGCGCGGGAACCGGGCCAGCCAGCCAAGGCGCCGGTTCTCGAACCGCACCAGGAGCTCCCCGCGCGGAGTCCCGTGGGCCACGTACTGCGGGGAGCCGTCCCACACATCGGCGAGGCGGCCCAGCAGCCGCTCGACGAGCGGCCGGAACTCCGGGTGCTCGAGCGCCCTCTGGAGAGCCGGCGAGAACTTCGCGGCCTGGTCCCAGTAGCGCGCGCCCTGCGCCAGGGCCGCTCCCGTCTGCGGCCACGCCCCTGTGCTGCGCGCTCTCATGACGTCGAAGAACTTCGGCAGCAGCTGCCGGTCGGTCCCGCGCAGCACCGCCTGGGACAGGGCGTATCCGATACGCGCCTGGTGACGGGGCACATCGCCCGGCGACGGGATCGTGCACAGGCCCCGGTAGGAGCCCCACTGGACCTGCCAGGAGGCCAGCCTCTGCCACATCTCGGCGACTGCCGCATAGTCGCCCGACGTGAGCACGCCGTCCCTGCCGGCGAGGAGTTCGGAGAAATGGCTGTGGTAGTTGCTCGCCCTGCGGTCTCCGTCGTGGGCCATGCGGGTCGCGGCTACCACCGAGCAGGCGAGCAGGGGCAGCACCGCCGGCGCATCCTCCCTGCCCGCGCCCCTGGACACCGCGTACCGCTCGATGTCCCGGTAGGGCTTGGGCTCGCCGGGCCAGACAACCCGGCGCACGGCCTCAGCAAGCGGCACCGCAAGGCGGAAACGCTCCTGCAGCTGCTCCGCCACTGCGTCGTCGACATACATGACGACCGGATGGCCGTCCCAGTCCGGACTGAAGAAGGCCTCCTCCAATGCCCGCTGCCAGTCCGCATACGGCGCGAAGTCCACGTCCTGCCCCCACATCTTGCCCCCGGCCTGTCCGTCCGGGTCCCCCACCACTCGCAGAAACACGGCAGATGCCGCGCCACCTGCGGTGCAGCCCGCCCCCTGGGGGCTGCACCCTATGGACCGCCACTGACATCGCATGGTTGCACTGATCTGGCAGCACAAACAGGCAGCGAAGCTCCTCGATCAGACCGAAGGCCGCTCCCCTGCACCTCCTGTGCCGGGCAGGCACCCTCCCGTCCGCCGACGGTGCCCGCACCGCTTTGCGGCTCGTCCCGCAGACGTCAGGGGCGTTGCCCACAGCCGCCTCCTGCCGGCCCTGACCTGCACCGCAGTGGAGAAGAACCCAGGCGACGACACAGATTAACCACACCCGCTACACACAATCGACACCTGTGCCGCAACCGTGATCTTGCCTGGCAGGCAATCGAGGCCAGGCCGCACACACCGCACGAACTCCCCCGCGCCCCGGGGCCACCGCCGCAGATGCGGGCACTGCGCCCGCGCCGTGGCACAGGCATCACGGCCGGTATGCAGGCATGGCCTCCGGGCCATGTCCCCTGTCTCGGTGGAGCCGATCACGACCTGTCGTCTCCGGCCCGAGCCACGCCAGCATGTCCCGCCATGCAGTGCCCGCAAGCCATCACCAGCCGCAACTCCGTGACCCCCAACAGGCCGTCGGCAAAGGCGATCAGAGCCGTGACCTGAGTGTTCTCCTTGTTTGATCGGCACACAGGCTCTTCCGCCCCGGCGCACCCAGGTCCGTCGTCAGCTCGGTGACGTGCAACCGCCCCTCCCGGCCATCGTGCCGCCGTCCGGACCCTGCTCGGTGCCGTCGCCCGCAATCAGGTCCTCCAGCCGCAAGCGGGTGGTGTGGGACCCTGCCCCGGACTCTGCACCAGCAGACCACCTCGGGCAGGCCGCGCCCAACTCCCGGACGGGACCTGCCTCCGTCAGAGCCCAAGCGTGGAAACAGGGCCCCGGCGGCAAATGCGAGGTCAGCTGGCCTCACGCCGCCGCCACGGAAGCCATCCCGCCGCCTCCCGCCTTGGGGCTGGCAGGTCCGTGAGTGCGTCACTGCCGTCCGGTGTCCGGTCACCTGTGCGAACCCGCTGCCGCAGCCGACACCCTCACCGGTCTTCTCGCCCCCTACCCTGCCACCACCCCGGCACATCCCGAGCCGGACGAGAGTCCGTTGCCCGCGCTGTTGTGGAGCGCCTTCGGCCGCCCTCGGCGTGAGATCCAGTGGCGGGCCGCGCACGCGGCACGGGAACTGCTCATCCGCCACGAGGAGGACTGGCTCAATGCCGCGGGCGAACAGCTCACGGACACCGAGACCCTGATCTTGCGCCGAGCCGCCGACGCACCGCAGCACAGCGAAGCCCTCGGCAAGCAGGCAACGCTCATTGAGCAGTTCAACGCACCGAAGACCAGCGAACCGAGCCGTCCACCCGCGGGCGAGGTCATGCAGCATCCCCTGGTGCGGCTGGCCGGCACCTACCGAAAGATCATCATCGACCACGTCGCACGAACAGCCCCCCGCACAAGCCGACCGAACGGCCGGCCAGTCGCACGGCACTGCCGAAGGAGCTGAACAGACGAGTGGCGCCGAGCCGACTGCTGGCGGGGACAAGCCCTGACCAGCGGCAGGCCGAGGATGTGAGGCAGTACGAGGAGAACACCGCAGGCGTCGATCAGGTCACTGATCCGGCCCAGCCCCGCGGACCGTGAGCGCTGAGGCGTAGCAGCTCCGGCCAAACAGACTGTCCTTCATCTGACGCCGACTGGAACACAAAACGAGATTGACCGTAGCCGGACAGCCCCCGGCATCCGCTCTACCCCACCAAGCAGCCGACTCCAGAGCCGAGTTGCGATCACGGTCGGGCGGCCGCTTCACGACGCTGGTCGCGTGCCGACCGAGCCGACCAGCCACCGTGTGCCGAACGCTGGGTCCGAAAGGGGGTGGAGCAGTCGGGTCCGGCCGTGGAAAGCACCGAAGCCGGTGCCCGCGGGGCGGGAGCCCGCTGGCGCGCGCAGGTCACGCGCCAACGTGAGTCTGCCTCTCCCCCGCGACCTCGAATGCGCCCTCGTCAAACGCCCTCGACCGCGCCCGCGTGGGCTTCCGCCGTCCGGGCCCGCTGGGCGCGGCCGCCGACGATGCGGAGCGGATCTTCGGCTTGTGCCTCTCGTACCAGTTCCTCGTCTTCAAGGAGGCTCAGATGTCACACGACGACCCTCCTGAGCCTCTCGATCCGTGATGACTTCCGGCTGATCTTCTGGGCTTGATTCGGGCCGAAGTCTTGCTCTACGTTTCGCGAATGGCGATTCTGCAGACGCTGACGAACCAAGGACGCGTAGTGGGCGGCCACTTGGCGAGCGGTAGCGTTCTCTCGGGTCACGGCGGACTCACGATCCAGCACCCGCGCAACCCGTTCAAGCGGCACAAGCTCAACGCCGAGACCGTGCTCGAGTGGGAGGCACTCTCAACCAGGGAAGGTATCGCTGGCGTCATGGGTCAGGCTGCCGCGAAGGCTGCTCTGCCTGGGATGCTCGGGAAGGCTGTCGGTGCCGGCCTCGGGGCTTCCATGAAATCCGGGCACACCGTCCGCGTGAACTGGGCCGACGGCAATCAGTCCATCATTGAGCTGCCGGAGAAGCTGTTCGTGATCTTCTCCGTATTGCTCGAGAGCCAGCAGGTCGCAACTGATAACTCCACGCAGGCCGAGTCTTCGGAGCCCGTCCCCGCGCAGCCTGGCGTGACCGAGAAGGTCTTGGACATCGCTTCTTCAGTGATCCAGCGAGGCAAGCATGGGGCACCGGCCCATGTCGCAGCTCAGCCGGATGTTGTCGAGCAGATCGCAAGGCTCGCATCACTCCACGACGCTGGCATCCTCACAGACCAGGAGTTCACGGAGAAGAAGGCTGAGCTACTCAAGCGCCTCTGATACTTGAGGCGGCCAGTCGACGCCCGCGTCCGGGGCAACGTGGATGATCCAAATTTTCTTGGCGCGGTGCCGCAAGGCGAGCGTCAGGTTGGGCCACGCCCTGGGATGGCTCACGGGTGGCTGCTCGCGCCACACCTCACCCGGGTATGGGGTCCGTTGCTTCACCGATGAGTCGTGGCCCCACCCAACAACGAGTTTTGGCCCCACTTCCTGATCTTCAAGGCCGGTAGTAACAACGAGAGTTGGCCCCACCTTCAGGCCGCTCTGCTGCCTCCCTCGCGCTGGTCTGACGTGAGAGTCTTGGCCGTTGGAGAAGGGACGGCGGTATGACGGAGACGGCAGACCAAGGTGGCGGGACCGCCCTGGAGACGCTGGAGCGGGGCCAGGTCTGCAAAGGGGTGGTGTCGTCCATCGAGAGGTTCGGCGCGTTCGTCGACATCGGAGGCGTCTACGGACTGGTGAACGCAGCCGAGTTGACCTGGGCTCATCACTTCGAGGCGGTGTCGGACATCGTGGAGATCGGGCAGTGAGAATGTCAGCGAGACATGGCACTTTTCAGCGAAGGTTGGCACCGATCACTTAGCGGACGAACCCAACGTGTCCAGGGGCCGCGCCCGCCCGACGGAGTAGGCGCCTTAAGTCGCTTGGGTACAGCTTGCGTTCACTCACACAGCCACCCCAACAGACCACCGGCTGCGGACCAGCGGATTCCGCCCCCACTCGCACCATCAGGCGACGACGGAAACACACACGAACCGCCCTCTGAGGGCAACATGCTTCCGACCTGGAAGCAGGGACCGCAGCCAAACCGGCGTCGGCCGTCCGCTGAGAGATGGCGCGATGTGATCAGGTTGGGGCCTTACGCCCTGCTCACCAACGCAGTGGCCGCCGTTGGCGTACGCGCATATCTCTCACCGACTACGCGTACAGCAGGAGATAGACGGTGGGGCACAAGTGCTCCGGCACCGCCAAAACTGCATGCAGTGTGCTCCCACCCTGCTGAGCGACAACCCCGAGGAGTGTCCGAAGTGGGGCAGAAGATGGAAGCCAGACAATCCTGCGGCCTCAGCCCGTGCAGTGTCACCCGTCGGGCGGCACGAGAGGGGGCCCCCCCGCCGGGGTTTGATCGTTCTTTATGTCGAACACCATTCCAGCGGTGTCGGGGTCGCCAATGTGAGGATCGGCGAGATGGATTTTGACTGAGTTGGTTGCCCCGGCCGCAACATGCCCGTTGCCCTCAACTCTGGCAACACGGTCATTTCCGTCGTATAGCTCACTGATAGCCGCATAAGTGACAGCATTATCCGATTGCAGGTCGATTCGGACGCTCAAATTGGCTGTTACTTCGCCGACCGGGCCCTTCCGAACAAAGAATTCCGCGTGGGGTGAGGCGGGGTCGACTGTAACGATCTTATTAAAACCAAAGTGTTCAATCTTGTCATGACCGCCGAATTTGAAATCCTTGATGGTCATTGTCCCAGAGGTGTCGATCTCCCTACGGGATTCTGCCGGGGGTGGGGGCGCAGGGGGAACATCCGCGATAATGGTGGGTCCAGCCTCGTGCCAATGGTCTGCTCCTTCAGCGACGCGGTGGAATAGGTGAGCAACGTTCCACAGCACAACATCGGCGTCGTCACAGGGCCCGTGCGCACTAAATCCAATGTCGTGCTCGGGCCGATGAGGCCAGTCGACATCCTCTTCTTCGCGGAATTTCCGCACGTACCCATCTACCGTAGAGAAAGGTGTAGGACCGACGATTCCAGCCGCGGCGTCTAGAGGTCGGGGTACGATCCACGCCTTCAGGCCGGTCTGCAGGTTTTCTACGTTGTAGACAGTCCCACCGGCAGGATCGTCGAGCAGCCGCCCTTCCTTTGTTACGAATCCTATGAACTGAGAACCGTTGCTGCCGAACACATTTACACGTTGGTGGGCGGGGCCATCGAGATCGAAGTCGAAGCGCCAGTAAGGGTGATGCCAATGGTCGAGGTTGCACGACAAACCCTTGCTGAAGATGCGGGGCAAGATGACTCCCCCGTCGTTCAAGTACCAGGCCTGATAGATGTGATAGGCGCCGATTCGCGCGTAGACGCCGAGTTCTAGCCAGAGCGACTGCGAGCCCGCGATGTCAGTTTGTCTGACGCAGATGTACTTGCCTCCACAGCTCTTGATCGGGACGAGGTGATGAGGTCCAGAGATCGGGTTAAGGTCCTCGCCGAAATTGGCTGGGTCCCAGATGATTTGATCGTTATATGGCCCGCAGCCGATGCCCAACACGGAAGTCGGCACACCAGTCGCGCTGAAGAACTGCTCGTCTTCGACATACTTAACCCGAATTACCGGGAGTGAGAGTTTGTTGAATATCCGCCGCCCCCGAAAGAAGCCATTTGAAAGGCTCAGCCCATGCCTGCCTGCGACGGCGTAATCAAACGCCCAGTTGCTCCAAAGTACATGTCCATCGGGTTGCTCGGTCACGGTAACCCCTCGCAGGTGCCTACTGTGGTCCTCTAGTCGCTTCCGCGCAGGGAGACTTGCGGGTAGCGATCAGTTGTCGGGTTTGGATATCGACAAGGGCGGAGAAACAGACTAGGCGCTCAACAAATTGATCGTCCGATTCTGTGAACATCACGTTTAGGCAGCGATGGCCGTTGCTATGCTCATGTGGCGCATTTGGCACGCGGAGGATAGCGTGCCCAGTAAGCCCTGCCACAATCGGTCCGTAGTCTGGATGGGACGCAATCAGGTCAATGGCGGTAGCCATCTCGGTCGGAGACTCTGGATGCTCCCACGGCTCCTTGAGTGTGACACTCACGACCGTCTCGCCCGAGATGGCTACCTCGACAACCTGTGCTGACGTTGGCCTGCGCAGCGCAACGAGCACCTGAACGGGAGCTTCTACACCTCGTGCTGTGAGCAGATGGCAGCCGAGCCAAACGAATCCATCGCTAAGAATCTCCCTCACATCAGGATGTGAGACGGCAATCTGTAGGTACCGTTCCCAGTCAGCGAATGTATAGGAAGGAAGCGATGAGACGACGTCGACAGGCGTGGAATTGCCCGCTAGCTGAGGTATCCAGCCCCTTTTTCGGTCGAAATTGAGATGATTGTCCACATTCGCGAGAGTCGACGCCGAGTCCACAGGTGCCGAACTCCCGCCCAGCTCGGCTGGAGATGCAACCAACGATGGCGAGCCTCCGATCTCGGGCGTTCCAAGGCTATCCAACCTAAGGCTGCCTTTGACTGTGAAAGTGAAGACAATGTATCTGACATGCGTAAAGTCCTGGCCCGCCGGTCCGGCGAACTCAGAAAATAGGAAATCGGTCTTACCTTCGTAGGCGTTCTTGCCTGCGCTTGTCCAGCCGGATGGGGTGCCTATCAAGAGATTGAAGTTGACGGCAGTGTCATCTAGGCGTGATATCGTGACTCGGATCCGGTCGGCGCTGAGACCGCCCTCGTGGAGATTGAGCCCGAGGTCAGATACGCCATCTGCCTTTATCCCATAGGTCACATCGAGGCGGGCCCACTGGTCGGCGTCAAGTGTCAGGAGGAGACGCTGCCCGCCCACATCCAGGCGCGCCGGGGTTCCCTTTGGAGATGCACTATTGTGCAATTTTATCGAACGTGCCCCACCTAGCATTGAGCCTGCCTGGAAGTGGGTCTCGATGGTCCCGGGTGGTACGGAGAAGCTTTCCGGGCCGGTGCTGAAATCATCCAACAGGAGAGGCATAAAGGGCTCCGAGAATAGAATAGCCGTGCCGTCAGGCGCCCAAGCCCCATTCTTCCCCTACCCCTCGCCGCTCGCACCTGGACAGCCTGTGGCCAGTGATCCGTCACGCGGCTGAGCAGGGCGAGGCCAGCTTGGTGCAGCCGGCCCCAGATCGCGGCCCACGACCAGACGACTTAGAGGCAATGCCGTTGCTTTACGGGTCTGGGTCGGGTGATCTGGGTCGTTTGATGCGGATGGCTTGGGGGCCGGTGTTGGTGGGTTGGGGCCAGGTTTGGTGCTCAGCCCGCTTGAGCCAGTAGTTGGACATCTTGCGTTTGACGACGCGGGGCTGGCTGCGGAGCCGTCTGACTGGAAGGAGTCTTTCCAGCAGGTCTTCTTGAAGTACTTGCAGTGCTCTGACCAGGAGCTCAGGGGGAAAAGCCGCCCGGGGTGACGGTCACACTGCGCCGGGCGGAACGCAGTGTTTCGGTGAAAGAGATGCGGTCCGGGTCGAGTTGGCGGGTGGCTGCGGTTCTCAGCATGAGTTCCCGCAGCGCGTGGTGGACCAGGAGGTGAGCCCAGATCTGTTGAAGAACACCGTCAGGTGTTTTGCTGCTGAGCACCACCTTGGCACCGCGTTGGAAGGTCTTGATCTCGGCGAAGACGGACTCGATCTCCCAGCGCTCGCGATAGAGAGCGGCCAGCTGCCGTGCCGGATAGCGGCGGGGGTCCAACAGTGTGGTGACCAGGCGATAGTTGTTTGCCGCAGCGTCCTTGCCGCTCCCTTTGAGTTGGTAGGCCAGGACGCGGACCTGGACCGGGTCTCGTTTCGCCGGGTCGGTTTTTGCGTGGATATTGGACAGCCATGATCCGTCATGCAGCAGCTTGTTCACGGGCAGGACGCGGTTGGCCGGCACCCGCCAGAGCAGGTCGGCACCGCTGTCGGTGAAAGCCCGCCAGAGCGGGACGCCGAGGAACTCGCGGTCGGCCAGCACCAGCTGGCCCGCAGCGCAGGACCGGGGTAGACGGCCGACGAGGGTGACTTCACCGGTCCGGCAGCCGGCGAGTTCCGCATCCAGCACCGCATGGCTGCCCACCTCCACCAGCGCCGCCATCCGCACCTGGACAAACGCACTGCGCTTCGGGCCGCGGCCGCTGCCGGGCCGCCCGAACGCGGCCTGGTTGGCTTCCGTGTCGGCGACGTCCCAGCAGGTCCCGTCCACGGCCAACACCCGCAGACCCCGCCAGAACGCACCAGGCGTCGACGCCTCCGCCATCGGCTTTGCAGTCGCCGCGAACATCACCTGCAGCGGTTCGAAACCGAGCCGCTGCCGAGCTCTGAACAGCGAAGACTTCGCCGGAACATGCCAATCGCCCAGCCCTCCCAGCCCTCGCAGACCCGAGACCAGATGCCGCATCACCTCGAGATACGGAGCAGGCGAAAACAGCGCCAGCCCCAGAACGAAATACACCACCAGCCGCGCAGGAAGGAGCCGTCTCCGTTGCTCCGCACGCCCGCACGCAGCCACCACCCGGTCCACCAAACCCGGCGGATACACCCACGTCAGCAGACCAAGACCCGATAAATCCGACGCGCTCGAAGCCACCCCAAACCACCCCCGGGACCCACCTCCATCAAGCCTACGCCCACGACAAAAGCAACGGCATTGCCCTTAACCCCGGAGTACGTCATCGCCTGTCCGAGCGGTTCACGGAAGAGGTTGACGAGCACCTGCTCGGTGAAGTCGGCCTGCGGGACTGCCGAGCGCTCGTAAAGGTAGTCGGCGTAGCAGATGCCTAGCTCGCTGGTGACCGGGATGGATCGCGGCCGCCGCGACTTCGCCCAGGCGCCGTTGCTGTTCAAGCGGCGCCGCACGTGCACGTGTGGGGCCCTTGACCTGGCAGCCGAATGCCTGCGAGTCGGCCAGCAGGTGCATGTCCTCACGGCGCAGCCCGAGCGCCTCGCCGATCCTCATGCCGGTGCACCACAGCAGGAGCACCAAGAAGCGATCCCGCGCGTGCCGGGTGACGTCGATCAGCCGGGCGATCTGGTCGACCGTCAGCCACTCGATCCCCGAGTCGACACCCCGGAGCTTGAGTATTCGCGAGCGGACCGTACGGTGCTGGCCGTTCTCGCCGGGATCGAAGCCCTTCGGTAGATAGCGCAGGTAGCGGGGCTCGGTCAGCTGCCCGGCCAGTTCGGGATCGACCCACTTCATGCGTACGCCGAAGCTCAGGAACTCGCAGACCGTCCCCATGATCGCGTTCGCGGTGTTCTCGTCGCGGAATCGTTCCGGCCCGCCCCCACCACGGGCCCGGGAGGGCAACGGCTCCTCCGCCAGCCAGTGCAGGAAGCGCGCGAGCTGCCACACCGTGATCTGCGCCCACTCCAAGCGGTGGAACGTGCAGTACGACAGGTACAGCGCCGCACGCCCGGCGTACGTCCTCTCCGTGTTGTAGGCCCGGCCGGCGTCCCGCAGTCCTGCGAGGAAGAGCGAGCCTTCACGGTGAAGGGCGTAGTCGTCAGCCCCGACGATCACCCAGCCTGTCCTGTCTTGGGTCAGCGTCGCCCGCTCTGCGCGGAACGACGTGGCAAACGTGCCTGTGATGCCGAACACCCCTTGGATACCGATGATCCAGCCCGTTCACTGCACATGTGGCTGACGTGGCTGATGGAAAGATCATCATGAAGATAATGGCAGTACTGGGCCGGTGCTGGTCCTCGTCGATAACCAGGGTCAGGGTGTGGATGCCGTTGTGTGCCGGGAAGACGGCGTAGGGCTGGGAGGCTCTGAGGTTGGGCCAGTAACGGCCGTGCGCGATCCGGAGGCTACCCGCCAGACGGCGCCGACCTTGACGGCGGTCAGGCCAGTTGCGGGCGCGGCGGCGAGCAGGATCTCGGCTCCTACCGCCTCGCCAGCGCCCGAGCCGAAGCCGCGGCCACCTAGGTTCCGCTGGAAGCGTCCGCCACTTCTCAGGGGGAACCGGCCGACGACCCATCGGAGCGAAGCGGGGCCCGCAACTCGTCGGGGGTGACAGGCCCCGGGTCACGAACGGGTTGGCCGACGTCGGCAGGCCAACTGGGACGGACGCGTTCGACGAAGTCTGTGAAATCGTTCCGCAGATACCGAGAATCGGATGGCTTCAGTCGAATCTGCTGGCGGCTGTCACCCCACCAGATCTCGAAATCGGCAACCGTGCCCTCCGTCGGCCAGTCCTCGCTCTCGTCCGGCAGCAGCAGGACGTCGACAAAGCCTCCGACACTCAGGCCGATGTCCACAAGGATCCCGATCGCACCGGGCCTGGGAACCTTCACCACAGTGCCCTCGAAGACCTGCCCGAAGCGCAGACCCTTGAGAATCCGGGCCCACTCGGCATCTGTCACCACGAACGAATCCATCGCACCTTCGTCCGTCCGCCTCAGCGGCACGGCGCTGCCGTCACTTCTCGGGTTCTGGCTCAGCTTCTGTGACGCGGCCACGCTGAGTGACGGCTCGTCGTCTCCGGGCGGTACGTCAAGTCGCCTGAAAATAGCCTGTGGACGAGGTCGTTGGGCCGACAGTTCGGGGCCGTGGAAGAGGTCGTGCTCCAGCTGAAGGAGCTGTTGTTCCCGTCGATCGCAGACATCGCGGTGATGTCAGTGGACGTGGATATCGAGATTGTGCGCGTCGACGCACACTGCACTACGGACGGTGCCCTGTGCCCGGTTTGTGGGGTCTGGTCGAACCGGGTTCATGGCTCCTACCTGCGGTTTCCCGCTGATGTGCCGAGCGCCGGACGAAGTGTTGTTCTCCGGCTGCGGGTCCGCCGTTTCGCCTGCGGGAACTCGGACTGCGCACGCCGCACCTTCGTCGAGCAGATACCCGGCCTGACCCGCCGGCACGGTCAGCGGACCGAGCGGCTGCGGTCGACTCTGGTCTCGGTCGGTCTCGCCCTGGCAGGCCGGGCCAGCACTCGTCTGGTCCCTGCCCTCGGGGTGTCCGTCAGCCGCAGCACTTTCCTGCGCCTGGTCGAAGCTCTTCCCGATCCTGAGGTGCCCGCTCCGCGGGTGGTCGGTGTCGACGAATACGCCACCCGCAAGGGCCGCCACTATGGGACTGTCCTGGTCGATGTCGAGACCCGCCGTCCCATCGATCTGCTGCCCGACCGGGAGGCATCGAGCCTGGCGGCCTGGCTCGACCAACGGCCCGCGTCGAGGTCGTCTGCCGGGACCGGGCGCCGTTCTTCGCCGAGGGCGCCGCCCTCGGCGCCCCACAAGCCATCCAGGTTGCGGACCGGTGGCACCTCTGGCACAACCTGAGCGAAGCCGCCGAGCGGAGCGTCGCTCAACACCGCCGCTGCCTTCGATCCCTGGTTCCCACGACCCCCGCCGAGCCAGAGCCTGCCTCTGCCGAGGAAGCGAACGGGTCACCCTGGCCGCGGGGACACCGGTTCGCCGACCGCACCCGGACCCGGCACGCCGCCGTCCACGCACTGTTGGAGGCCGGGCACAGCCGCCGCTCGATCCAGCGCCAGCTCGGCATGACCTACCGCACCGTCAAACAGTTCGCCGACGCCGCGACACCGGAAGAGCTCTTCACCGGCCAGTGGCAGCACCGGCCCTCCGTCCTGGATGAGTACAAGGCCTACCTCGACGACCGCTGGAACGAGGGCTGCACCAACGCCTGGAAGCTCTGGGAGGAGATCGTGCCCCTCGGCTACAAAGGCAGCTACCAGCGCGTCCGCGCCTACCTGCACGACAAGCGCACCTCACCATGGCCAGTGACTGCCCGGCCGCCCTCGCCCCGGACGGTCGCCGGATGGATCCTCCGCCGCCCGGAAACCCTCACCGAGCCCGAACAGCTCCAGCTCAAGACTGTCCGTGCCCACTGCCCCGAAATCGACGCCCTGACCCGGCACGTCCGCTCCTTCGCGACCATGCTCACCGAGCGCCAGGGCGAGCGCCTGCCTGACTGGCTCGACGCCGTCCGGCAGGACGACCTGCCCAGCCTCCACACCCTCGCCGCCGGCATCACCCGCGACCTCGACGCCGTCGTCTCCGGACTGACCCTGGCCTGGAACTCCGGTGTCGTCGAAGGGCACGTCAACCGGATCAAGATGCTCAAGCGCCAGATGTTCGGCCGAGCTGGCTTCAAGTTGCTACGCAAGCGGGTACTACTCGCGTGAGCCCGCTGGCTGAGTTCCAGCTACTTAAGGAGCCGGAAACCGGGCTGTTGAGCCCATGCTCGGAGGAATTCCGCCGAGCCGTACACGCCGGGCCACAGATCGGTCGTCGTTGCGACGATGCCGGGAAGGCCAGCCACGATTGAAACCTGATCTTCTCGCAGTTCGGCGTTAACGACACCACCGATGACATCCATGACGGTGGCGGTCAGCAGGGCCGTGACGAGGTGGTCGACAGGACGGTTGCAGAACGCGATGACGTCGACCGCGTGGGTGGGGGTGAAGCCGATGAGGGATTCCTGGTCGACTTCGTCGGCGTGCTCGGCCTCGAAGATGGCCTCGTCACCGGTCCCAGGCCCCGTGAGAGAGACCAGGAAGGGCCGACGTCCGTCTGCGTCCCCGGCATCCGTGATCCCGAGGCTCTCCGCGCGAATGTTCAGGTCGTACTCGCCGACCCGCTTCTCCTCAAACCGTGCCGAGGCGCCTAGCAGGAACTCGCGGAGCCGCTGGATCTCCACGCGGGGGACGGCCTCCGCCAACTCGATCACCAACACCGGTCCGCTCATGGCCCGGAGCCTAACCAGCCGGGACTGTCACCCCAACCGAAAACTCATGGTGGCCGCGTCACAGAAGCTGAGCCAGAACCACTTCTCGTGAACATCCACGAGCCGACTGATGTCCAACTATCGAGACCGGCACCGACTCCCTACCGCCTCGTCTCCACCCGAGCTCGAGCCGAGGAATCGGCCAACGCCGGCTGACCGCGGCAGACTCGGGGCCGACCACCCACCCCCATCCAGGCGACGGGCCGTCGGCCCGACATGCTCCAGTAAGCTGCGCTGGCCATGGACACGGACGCCGAACCCGAGCAGACCCAGCACACCACGAACGCTGCTGGTCCGCCGCTCCGGCAGCTGTTCCGGGACGTCATCGCCGACCGCATGCTGGGCCCCAGGCCGCCCCAGGCCGCGATGCTGTTCGACGCCGAGGTCGACCCGTGCTGGGACGACCGGAGCTTCCTCGGCGACTTCTACAGCGAGATCCTTCACCAGGACACCTGCCGGCCGGCCACGGCTGACGGCCTCGCCCTGGTCACGGCCCTCGCAGTCGACGACCGCATTCCCGCCCGGCACCGGTTCCAAGCCGTCGACCTGCTGTTCAGGGCTGCCACTGTCGCCGAGCGCCATCTCGCCGAGACCTGGCCGGCCACCCCACAGCATGCCGATCCCGACAGCGAGGCCCGGGCCCGCAGCGCGGTCCAGGCTCGCGTTCCAGCTTTGCTGGCCCGCTGGTCGGCCGAAACCCCAGCGGTTCGCCTCACCCTCGCCGGACTCGCCGTGATCTTTCCGACGGACCGCACCCTGCCCGCCCTGACACCGCGCCTGCGGACCTTCACGCATCAGCACTCCCAGGGCACCGACATCGGCGACTACGTGCGGTTCGTCCTCGTCCTGGCCACCCAGAACGACGACCAGATCCTCACAGCGACGGAGAAGCTCACTGACGCCTACTGGACGGGAACAGCGCGCGGAGTGCCAGCCCGGTCACGAGCCCTCCACCTCCTCGGCCAGATGCTGACGAAGGTCGGAATCGGACTCATCCGAGCACCCGCCAGGCAATAACGCATCGCGCGTCGCTCTCGCTGCTATTTCTCGTGAACACGGGCCTCAAGATCCGTAACCGCTGCCCAAACTGGCAGACAAACGCTGCCCCAGAAGTGAACGAAGCCAGACGTTGGCGACGGTCCCGCTTCAAATAGGGTGACGGTGTGTCTCAGAGTCCTGATCAGCCGGTTCTGCCGTCTCGTCATCAAGTTGGCAGCCTTCGTGACTTCCTCCATGGAAGGACGTACTCGGCTGCCTCAGTCACCATCCGGCTCGACGGTGCACCGCCCCATGCTGGGGGCTCGCCTCTGGATGACGTGAGCAAGGTCTCGAATGCCCTGTATGAGGTTGTCGACGGTCTCGCCAGGCGGGTGCTGGACGCAGTGTTTTCCGGGCATTCGAACGCTGAGGCGCATGACGCATGGGTCGCTCTCTTGCTGATCGCCCAGAACTGGCGGGACTCACCTGACCTGCCAGCAGACCTGAAGACCGTGGTTGATGAGGCCCTTCCACTCTGATAGACGCCGACCCTTGGCGGTTAACAGCACACGTCCCCGGCCGAACTCGTCTGCCGAGCTCGCATGGCCGACGGCGGGCGTCTACGCCACGGCGGCCGGGACGGCGCCCTCGGTGGTCCAGTCGCCGTCGAAGAGCACGGCGACCAGGCGTGCGTGAGCCTCGGGGAGCTGGCCGTCGCGGTGTTTGGTGCGGGCTTTGGCGAGCCAGGCGCCGAGCCGGACGGTGTCGCCGTCGACGACGATCTCCTCCCGGGAAGCGGGGGCGCGGCCTTCGCGGTGGAGAAAGAGCTCCAGGAGCTGGACCGTCTCCTCGAAGCTGCGGCGGGTGCGGCGGGCGGGGGCGAGCGGATGGGTGTCGGGGGTGAGGCCGAGCACGGTCATCATCTGCTGTTGGCCGGGGCGAGGGCGGGCCAGGTGGTGAGCTGACGCTGCAGCCAGGAACCGATCTTCACCCCAGCCAGAACCGTGTCCGAGGTGAGCGCGGCCGGGTCGGCGCCAGCAGCGAGGTGGGCGCGCAGCAGGTGGTATTTGCGGTGCCAGTCCGCGCCGTGGGGCAGGCGCCAGTCGGGGGCGAGGGCGGCCAGATCCTGCGCGCGGGCCGCGTCGAGCCGGTCGTGGGCGGCGAGGGGGCGTTGTTCGGCGAGCCAGGCCCCGACGGAGGTGGTGGCGGGTGCGGCGAGGTGGCCGTGGGCGCGCAGGTAGTCGGCGGCCACGGTCAGGCGGGAGCGCCAGGCGGCGTCGTGCTTGTCCCAGATCATGCCGAGCGTGTCGAGTTCGGCGGTCCAGTCGGCGTCGAGGCGGCCGGCGGTGCGCGGGCGTCGCACATGGTGGTGATGAAGGTGCCGAGGGTGTAGCCGGTGGGGTCGGTGTAGTCGGCGGGGACGTCGAGGTGGCCCATTTCGGCGCGGTAGTTCTGGGCGGCCGCGAGCCCGAGGCGGCGGGAGGCGGGCTGGTCGCGGGGGTCGAAGGAGGCCAGGTCCATCACTTGGGCGATGCGTTCGGGGTGGACGGTGAAGTCGAAGCTCCAGCGGCGCGCGATGACCTGGCTGCTCTCGCGGGGCACCCGGTTGGCCTTGTCGGGGAGGCGTTCCATGATGCGGTGGTCGTGGCCGGCCAGCGCGGTGGCGATCGCCCACACCGGCTCGTAGGCGGTTCCGAGGATGCTCTGGCTGTCGGTGCCGGTCGGGATGCAGACGGGAACGATCAGGGAGGCGGTCTTTCCGGAGACGTCCAGGCGCAGGGCTCG
This sequence comes from Streptomyces sp. NPDC005070, assembly GCF_053600395.1. Taxonomy (NCBI): domain Bacteria; kingdom Bacillati; phylum Actinomycetota; class Actinomycetes; order Kitasatosporales; family Streptomycetaceae; genus Streptomyces; species Streptomyces sp. NPDC005070. The sequence continues at coordinate 35,416 of NZ_JBSFZS010000016.1, forward strand.
GCCGAGGGCCTGGGCGCAGCGGACGACGCTGCGGGTGGGGACCGGGCACTGCACGTGCTGGTCTCCACCGCCGACAGCGCGGGCACGCGCTCACCCGGTCACTGCTGATCGGCGGAGAGATCTTCCACAACCGACTCGCCGCCGCGAACCAGGCCCGCGGCGACCGGCACCGCTTCCGCTCTCTCCACCGAGGGCGGTAGCGCGACGCTGCCGCCATGACCCCGGTGCGGAGCACCGCACAGCCGGCACGGAACACCGGCACCACCCCGCCTCCAGCCCGTACCAATCACTCACCCATCACCAACTACCGGGGAAAGGGGCGACAGAGAGAATGTCAGCAGTCCCACCACGGGACGAAATGCTGGGTTGACCTGCCAGAGCACTGGTGCTCCCGAGATGGGTCGCAAAAGAGATGTTGCAAGAGAAGGCGCAGGAGTAGCCGCAAGAGATGGTGCAGGAGTTGTTGCGACGGCAGTTCACTGGCGATCGATCTGCTGAGCGCGGTTGGTTCCTACGTTGGGATGACCGGTCTACGACCCCACGCCCAACCTCGAAGAACTCTGCAAGCACCGGTCTTCCAACGCCTGGTCGCAGGACGAGGGAGGGACTCTCAACCCCGGCGATCAGCGCCTCTGCCCGGTTTTACCCGGTGCACGCCGCAGTGATCGCATTGGTCCGATCATGTCGCTCAACACGTACCATTCGCGCTACGGGAAGACGACCCTGATTCCCTGAGAGTGAGGCAGAGGCGCGCCGTAAGGCTCTGGCGCACGCGTAGCAGGCACACCGAGCCACGCACCTCGAAAAAATGCCTCATTGACAGCGAGCGTGAAGTTCAGTGCGTCTGGTCCGGGAGTCGGTATTCATACTTTCGGGGTCTGAGGTCTTCTTCGGCCGGCTCCCAGTTGGTGTAGTGAGAGACGGTGCCCTCGCTGGGGGTGTAGGGATCGGTCCGGGTGTCGACCTTGATGTCGCTGACGACGTACAGGTCAACAGTGTTGGCCTTGTCCCTGGCGTGGAGGACCTCGTTGATTGTCAGTTCAACGCTCGTCGCAGCCCCCGTGGTGCCCTTGACCTCCACGTGCCGTTCCTCCGCGCCTCGGGTGCAGCGCAGGTCGTAGGGCTTGCCCAGCTTCTCGACTGTCCAGCCGTCTCCTGCGTAGTGGGCGGTGGCGATCTCTTCGGCGTACTCCTCGATGACCTTTCGCTTCTTGGGGTCAGAGATGTAGCCGGCGCCGCGGCGGCGGCGCTGGGGCTTCTTCTTGCCCTCGACCTGCTCGGCGGTGAAGCCCGGCGCCTTGTCGAGTGGGACGTCTTCGGGCTCGACGGGGTCGAAGGGAATTCCGGCGAGCTCCAGGAGTTGCTGGGCGGGCATCTGGACGAGCTTGCCCATGCCGCGGTCGGTGCCGGAGCGGCGGATCGCATCGCTGCCCGCCTCGGTGAGCGGGCCTTCGGGGCCCAGGGGGACGTTCTCGAGCTTGGCCAGCGGCTCGATACCGAAGCGCTGGGGGTACTTCAGGCGCTGCTCGGCTTCCTCGTCGGGCCAGTGCCAGGACTTGCCTTCGTAGAAGCCGCCGCGAACTTGGAAGAGGTAGAGCGTGGCGCTGTCCTGGAGCCAGTTTTCGAGCTGGACGCGTGGCGAGGCGCCGGTGGCCAGAAGCGCGAACCGGGGGTGGGCGTCCTGGTATTCGGGCTTCTTCTCCGGGAAGCCCCAGGAGAGTGTCTCGATGCCGTGCTCGAGGTTGCGCTGGGACTCGGTGCTCTGGCCCACGTGGACCATGATGAACGTCGAACTCTTCATGCAGGGCATCATAAGCATGCTGTTATCCACTGGTCGATAGAGTTCTCCGGTTTGGTAGTCTGCGCGGGTCAGGATCCAGCAGAGGACGACAACTCACAGTCCAGAGACGGCTACTGACCATCCGGCAGCCCGTCCCATCGAGCACGCGACGGCCCGAAGCCGCCAGGCGGTCAACCATGCAGAAGCGGCTGTGAGGTGTCTCAGAACCCGGGGAAGACACGTGCCCGACCAGGCCGCCACAGCCACCTCCGCCGACGACTTCTCAGTCCCCTCCCCACGACCCGCGCCAGACTCAGCAGCCCTGACGGCGGGGAGGGTCGCGTGTGCCGCAGCGGGCCGGGTGGGCGAGATCGCCACCCGCGTCGGTGATCCATCGTTCTTGCAGGCGTGCGCGGCCCGGTATGCGGCGGCCGGATTCGGCGTCCCGGACAAGTCTGAGATGCGCAGCTGGCGCAACAGTTGGCCGCCTCTGCTCCAGGCGCTGGTACGGGCGGGATTGTCGGATCTGCAGGTGTATCTGGAGTACGGGACGCCAGGCGGCAGCCGGCGCCTGGATGCTCTCCTGGTCGGTGCCGGCCCGGGCGGCGGGCTAGGCCTGGTGGTGGTCGAACTGAAGCAATGGCAGAACTGCCGCATCCTCGATGCGGAGCGCGTCCTGCGCAGTGACAACGTGGTGACGACCCATCCGGTGTTCCAGGTCGCCGCCTACCGGAGCTTCTTCACTCACTGGCGGCCTGCCGGAGCACCGCAACTGGATGTGCGGGCGGTGGTGGTACTGCACAACGCCAGTACAGAGCAGGCGGCTGCGCTGCGTCCCCACGCTCACCAAGTCGCCGATATACCGGTCCTGAGCGGCGCTGACCTGGCCGCCCCAGCACAGACGCTGATCGGCATGCTGCGCTGCGACGGCCTGGCCGCGCCGGACGCCGCACAGGTGACCGCTTTCGAGGGCATCCATTGGGAGCCTTCCAGCCGGCTGCTCAGCCATGTCGGATCAGAACTGGAGGGCACCAGCACCTTCGCGCTGGTGGGCGACCAACAGGACGCGTTCGTGCGCATCCGCGCCGAGGCAGCGCGCCACCTGCCCGCCCGCGGCGAACAGCCGGTACGCAAGGGGGACGGTGCGGTCATCACCGTGAGCGGCGGCCCGGGCAGCGGCAAGACCGCGCTCGCCGTGCGGCTCCTTGGCAGCCTCATGCGCAACCACCCCGCGACCCGCCCCCGCTTCATCACACCGTCGGGGACCCTGCGCGCCCACCTCCAGGAAGCCGTGCGCGCCCACAGCGCCGCACGCGAACTCTTCCCCGGCATCGGTGCCCTGCGCAGCACTGCGCATCAGGCTGGTGCGCTCGTCATCGACGAGGCGCAGCGCATCAAACGCAACGGCGCCAGCGGGCTGCCGCCGGACCTGGCTGCCGTAGTGGAACACGTCCCGCTGGCCGTCATCTTTCTCGACGAGCGCCAGATCATCCGCCCCGACGAAGGCACCACCGTCGATGAGATCGACGCAGCCGCCCGACGTCTTGGCCGGGTGCACCACCACCTGGAGCTCACCGGATCGTTTCGCTGCGCCGGCTCAGCTGCCTACACCGACTGGGTGGACGCCCTCCTGTACGGGACGCCAGTTGCCTGGACGGGACATTCCGGCTACGACCTCAGCCTCGCCGGCGACCCCTTCGTCCTCCAGCAACAAGTCGAGCGGGCTACCGCCGCCGGGCACAGCGCGCGTACCACCGCCGGGTTCTGCTGGCCCTGGCCCCGCAACCGCTCCCGCACCCCCACGCTCCCCCTCGATATCCAGATCGACGTCCCCTCCCCCACCGGCCCAACACGCGTCTGGAAAGCTGCGTGGAATGCCCGCGAAACCCTCACCGACACCAACGGCAAACCGGTCGCACCGCGTAGCCAGCTCTGGGCCACCCACACCGGAGGCCACCAGCAGATCGGCTGCATCTACACCGCCCAGGGCCTCGAATACCGCCACTCCGGCGTCATCATCGGCCCCGACCTCACCTGGAACAACGACCACTGGGAAGCCCACCCCGGCCAAAGCCACGATGAGACCCTCCGCGGCCTGTCCCCACAGCAATACCTGCGCCACGCCCTCAACATCTACCGCGTCCTCCTCACCCGCGGCACCCACACCACCCGCATCCACGCCACCGACCCCACCACCCAGCGCCTCCTCGACCGCCTCATCAGCCAAACCATGGCCCACTGAGCCGCTGGACACGACAAGGCTCCGGCCGCCCTTTGGCGCTACCGCTCACGGGGTTCCGGCCCGTCCACGACCGACACCTTCTCTGCGGTGCTTCGTGAGTGCCGAGCTCTGGCCCCCGATCAGGAGTGTGGAAGAGCACGACGGGCGACAACCCCTACGATTGGCTACCCCTTCGGCCCGGGGCGCCGTTGATCATCAGGGGGATATACGTGTCCAACCGTGTTCAGTCGCTGCAGCCAGGCGATCCGCGCCGTGTAGGGCCCTACCGTGTGGTCGGACGGCTCGGCTCGGGCGGCATGGGCACGGTGTTCGCCGCAGTATCCCCTGCAGGCGAGCGGATGGCGGTCAAGGTCATCCATCCTGCGCAGGCCGCGAACGATGAATTCCGCGCCCGGTTCCGGCGGGAAGTTCAGCTCTCGCAACGGGTCACCGGCCCATGCCTGGTACCAGTCCACGACGCCGACACCGAAGCTGCGCTTCCGTGGCTGACCACACCCTTCATCCCCGGCCCGACTCTCGACGCGCACGTTGCGGTCAACGGTCCTCTGGCCGGGGCGCATCTGTACGCCCTGGCAGCCGGCACCGCAGCCGCGCTCGGCGCAATCCACGCCGCGGGTATAGTCCATCGGGACGTGAAACCGTCCAACGTGATCCTTGCTCCGTCCGGGCCGCAAGTGCTGGACTTCGGCATCGCCCACGCTATGGACGGCACTTCAGTCACCCGTACCGGTGTACTGACGGGTACACCGGGCTGGATCAGCCCCGAGCACTACCGCACCGGCGAAGTCGGCCCGCACGGCGACGTGTTCGCCTGGGGAGCCCTGGTCGCCTACGCCGCGACCGGCCGCCTGCCCTTTGGCAGCGGCGCTGTCGGTGCCGTGGCGTTCCGCGTGATGTCGGGCGAGCCAGATCTGAACGGCGTTCCGTCCGACCTGCTTCCTCTGGCCGAAAAGGCCCTGTCGAAGGAGCCGACCGGCCGTCCCCCGGCTGCACAACTTGCCGCGAGGGCAGCCGAATTGCTCGCTGTTCAGGCGACCGCGGTAGCCACACTCAACAGCGGCCAGCAGCTCACGCTGATCCCTGATCTGGTCAGCAGTCTGCACTGGGATCCGGCACCCCAGGACGAAGCCTCCTGGCCCGCACCAGCACGCCATAGCAACCGAGTTCGCCTCTACGTGGCCGTCGCCGCGGCCGCCGCAGTCCTCGGCAGCATCGGCGGAGCCTTCGCCGCCTCTCAGTCACCCAACGACAACCGCGACGCAGGCCGCTCAGCGCAGAGCGCCCGGACCACCTCCGAGGCCACCGCGGACACCGCCGCCAAGAAGTCCGCCTCGCATCCCGAAAGCCCCGCCGCGTTCACCCCGTCAGCGCGCGCCGTATCCCAGACCCCGCAGCGTGCCGTTGCCCCCTCCCCCGCCTACACCCGAAGCGACAGCGCGCAGCCCACTGGCGATGAATGGGCCGAGGCCCGGGTGCCGGCCACAGATGCCGAGAAGAAGGCTGCTCAACGCCTGATCGCCGACGCAGCCCCCATCCTCCAGGGCGAGCAGTACACAGACCAGGACATCATCGTGACCTTCAATCCGGCAGCGCAGACGATGTTCGTCACCTTCGGCCCCGCGATCTACCCCGAAGGGCAGGACTACAACGACGACCCTGACTGGACCGACGTCCGTCGAGGCCTGATGTTCGGCGCCTGCTCCGAAGCCCAGGAGGACTTCCACAACGACGCCACCTGGCCCTACGAGCTCGTAACACGATCATGCGGCCCAGTCTCAGTAGTCATGGTGGAGCATGGGAGCGTGGCCCTGGATCGTGGGCAATAGCCTGTGTGGGGAAGGGGGCTGGATGAGCGTGGTGTGGGCGGCGACGTCGCCGGAATCGGGACTGTTCCATCCGGTTGAGAGACGTTCGGAGTTGAAGGATCTGTCAGACCGCTTCAACGACCTGCGTTCCCGCGGCCAGGGGTACCTCGAGGTTCGGTCGCCGAACAGGGAGTTCCCGGTGCTGATCCTGGCCTTCCGAGGTGATCACGCGGTCGTCCATCTGATGAGTGACACCGAGCGGATGTCTCTGCTCGTAGGAGACGACACCGTGGCCGCGGATGCTGAGGTCGAAGTCCCGATCATGGACGACCTTGCCGCATTCACGGGCGACTTTGTCCTGGGTATCGATCGGGCGTGGGACCTGGTGCACGATTTTACCCAGACGCCGGCGGCCGGCCCTCTGGGTGAGTGGTGTGAGTTATAGCTGAAAGCTCGTGACCCGATCATGATCGGTGCTTCTTCAGTCGCATCCAGCAGATGAGGCCGCAGGCCAATGAGACGAAGACGTCGTGGAGTTCGGCTCGGCGTTCCCATCGGACGGCGAGGCGTTTGAACTGGTGAAGCAGGGCGAAGGTCTGCTCGACGACGTAGCGGAGCTTGCCCAGGCCCTTGATGTTCGGGGCGCCCTTGCGGGAGATGACCGGAAGGATTCGGCGCTTGCGCAGCTCTTCGCGGTTGGGGTTGGAGTCGTAGCCCTTGTCGCCGAGCAGGGCGTCGGGTCGACGGCGCGGTCGGCCTGCGCGGCCGGCGACGGGTGGGATGCCGTCGACCAGGGCGAGGCTCTGGGTGACGTCGTTGACGTTGGCCGCAGTCGTGATGACTTTGAGCGGGGTGCCGCGTCCGTCGCAGATCAAGTGGTGTTTGCTGCCCGTTTTCCGCCGGTCGACCGGCGACGGACCGGTGTCGGTGCCCCCTTTTTCGCGCGGATGTGAGAACCGTCCACGCACGCCCTGGACCAGTCGAGTTCGCCGGCCGCGTTCAAGTCTGCGAGCAGGATCCGGTGCAGCCGGTCGAAGACCCCTGCCTTCTGCCACCGCTCCAGGCGCCGCCAGCACGTCTGTCCTGAGCCGAACCCCAGCTCCAGAGGCAGGAGTTGCCAGGCTATGTCGTTGTAGAGGACGAAGAGAATGCCCTGGAGGCAGAGCCTGTCCGGCACCGGGCGTGGCCCAGGAGACCGCTCCGGCCATGGTGGCAGCAACGGTTCGATCAGCGCCCACAACTCATCGTCCACGATCCACGGTCGAGTACCCACACCATCACGAACAGCCGAATCGTCACACCGGTAACGCCCAACCAGGGCATCTCGACAAGATCGTGTATCGAGTTCTTATGTCGGCTTCTTCCGGACCGCCACCCACGCGGCGAAGTCCTCGATGCCGTCGATGAGCGCCTCAAACCGGAAGGAGTGGAAGAGGTCGAAGGCATGGTGCGCGCCAGGCAGTTCGACGTACACGACTGGCGAGGTGGAGACGGAGCGCAGAGCGGTGACAAGAGCCCTGGGATTCTCGGTGTCCACCAGCTCGTCCAGGTCCCCGTGCGCGATGAGGAACGGTGGTGCATCCGTCCGGACGAGGTTCACCGGCGAGGTCGCCGGGTCGCCGTCGAAGTACTCCGCGAGAAAGCCGTTGAGTGCGACGGCGGCGGTCACAGAGGTGTCCGCCTCCTCGAACCCGGGCTGGTAGGCCGGTTCATTGGGGGTGAGTGCTGCCTGAGCCGCCATGTGCCCACCTGCAGAGCTCCCCGCCACGAATACGGCCGCCGCGGGCGCCGCGCCGTACTCCGCTGCGTGTTCGCGCGCCCAGGCGATGACCTTCTTCGCGTCGATCAGATGGGCGGGATGCGGGAAGTCGGGGCGCAGCCGGTAGTTGGCGCTGATGCAGACCCAGCCCTGGCTGGCGAGCTGGTAGAGCAGGGGCAGCGACTGAGTGTTCTTCCGGCCCTGGTCGTAGTGGCCACCATGGAAGTGGATCATTACGGAGCCGCCCTCGGGGCGTGAGCGGTGGTGGTAGACGTCGAGGAGGTTGCGGCGGCCTCCGTCCCCGTAGCTGAGGTTGCCCACCCGCTTGACGTCACGGCGGCGGCGAAAGACGGGCCTGAGCAGGATACGTGCCAGCGGCGGCCGGCGGTGCGTCCCCGTACCGGCGCCGAGCGCGTCGTCCAGGGCGATCCGCACCACGGACGCCGCCCGCATCCCGCGCAGGGTGACAACCACAAGCCCGGCAGCCGCGACCGCTGCCACCCCGACGTTCAGCCGGTCGGAGGTCGTGGCGATGTCGCCCTCTGAGAAGGCCAGCGCCGTCGAGGCCACCAGCGCGTAGAGAGCGACGTGCGGGATCTCGTTGAAGACCAGGCCGAGCCGGTAGCTGAAGTAGAAGAGCGGTTTCGGCCCGCGTATGCGAGCCAGGCAGAACACCACGATCAGCACGGCCAACACCACGGTCACCAGATAGCCCACAGCCACCACAACACCCCGTTCGGCACTCGACCTGACAAACGCCTTCTGTGGTACCACGGATGGGATGACGCGAGAGGGTGAAGTGCCCCCTGCGACCGCGTACTTGAGGTAGCTGCCCGTCCAAGCGGCAGGGGAGAGCGCCACGGTGGCGACAACGGCTCGATCAGCACTCAGAGCTCATCGTCCACGATCCACGGTCGAGTACCTGCACCCTCACGAACGGCCAAATCGTCACACCGGTGACGCCCCACCCGCACACTTCAGCAAGATCGTGTTACGAGTTCTACGGCCGCGCAGCCGTCGTCTACCGCGAATCCATGGCCAGCCCCATCATCGCCGACTTCCGCGACGTCACCCACATCGACAGCTGTCGCGTATGAACCCCTGAACCTCTAGGTCACAGGGTCGGCCGGATCGCCTGCACGCAGGCCGAGGCATGAGCCACTCGCTATCGCCGTAGCGTTCGTCGGTCAAATGCTCGTGGAGCTACACGGCCGGCCCATGCTTGATGCCCTGCACGAAGGCTGTCCAGGCGTCGGACGCGACGGCTACAACCCCGTAGTTACGGTTCTTGGTGTCGCGCACCAGGACGCTGTGCGGTTTGCTGTCGGCGATCTCGACGCAGGAGTCCTGGGAAGTGTAGGTACTGGTGCGCCAGTTCAGATTTTCAGACATGGCGGGTGCCTTCCTAGTCGGCGGGCATACAGTCAAAGTGCTGGATCGCTGAAAGGATCAGGTCTCGCGCGGCTTTTCCGTAGACCGCCGACTGCTGCAGTAGAGCGAAAGCCTTGCCGTAAAGCTCGATCTCTCGAGGTTGGGAGACGGATAGCTCGGCGGAGTAGGTCTCCACGAGGACCAGTTTGTCGTCAAACATCGAAAACGAGTTGCCGGGCCAGATAGCGGCTGGTGCAGAGCGGGGCACAATGCCGAGGCTGAGCCTCGGCAGTCGCAGCACGGCTAGAAGGCGGTCGAGCTGCCCCTTCATCGTCTCGGGGCCGCCGAAGTTGGTGTACAGAGCCTGCTCACCGAGCAGTACGTTGAAGATCCTCTCACCGCGGTATAGGTACTGCTGACGTTCAAGGCGTTTGGCTACGGCAGCCTCGGAATCGTTAGGGATCTCATAGTAGTTGACGACCTGTTCGAAGACATGGGCAGCGTAGTCGGTGGTCTGCAGGGTTCCCCACACGACGGTGGGGTGCCAGATGCGGAATACCTTGGTCTTCGCGTACACCGGGATAGCTTTGTGCTGTCGGCGTTCCGCTCCCGTCTGCAATTGACGACGCCATTCGAGCCAGAGTTCATCGACATGGCGGACGATCGCGATCAGGTCGCCCAGTTGATCGGTTTGGCCGGTGATCTCGCACCAGGTGCGGATGTCGTCTTCGCTTGGGCGTTGTTTTCCGTGTTCGATGCGCGAGATCTTGGATTCGTGCCATTCGGTGGCATGGGCGAAGGCCCGGCCGCTGGTGTATCCGGCGTCCTTGCGGAAGCCGCGCAGCCGGGCTCCAAGCGCTTGCAGTGCCTCATCTACCTGTGTCGTCACGGATGGTTCAGGGTTTGTAGGCGGTGTGGGGAATGGCAGCAGTCCAGAGCTGGTCGCGGAGGGCTGCGCACGCGGCGACTGCGTCCTGGTCCAAGACGAGTTGCGACCCAAGGACCCGGCCATCTGTATCGAAATGACCCACCGCAAGGAGCTGATCGTCGAACAACCACCAGTCTCTCCCGTCGAGCGGGAAGGTCGTGGTCTGAGGCAGGAGGTGGCGTGGAAGCCAGCGGATGTCCTCACCGGCCTCCGCGTTCAGCGCCGTGAGCGCATGCTCCCACTGGATGTAGGGAGTCACCGGCTCAGTGACGACGCGGACCCGGCGAATAGTCATGCCTCGCCTGGTGCACTGGCGCACGAGCTGTATCCAGGGTGCGAGGTATGAGTGGTCGCTGTCCCTACCGCTGAGCCAGTTACGAAAAGGCGTGTCTTCACCGGGAACCGAATAGTCGTCTCGCAGCTCAAGGTGGAAGGCGTCGCGTTTGTAGCGTGCGAAGAGCAGGTTGCGCTCAGCGCTGGAAATCAGTTCCACTCGGTTCCTCCGCCAGGGCGATGACATCCGACTTCGAAACCTCGACGCAGGTCTCGTAGTGCGGGATCGACATCTGTGCCAGGGCTTCCGTGTCGGTCACAGCTTTGCCTTGGACGACGCACGTGCCCTGCGGGGTGAGGATCATGACTGGCGCCTGGACACGCTTGATCGAGCTGGTTGTCAGCCCGTCCTCCTTCAGGTGCTCAAACAGTTCAGTGGGTACCTCAACCGCGCTCTCCCCGTCGGGGATGTGAAGCTGCATCAACAGGTCGTTAGCGAAGATCTGCCAGCCCTGAACGACGTAGCTGTCCCGGTCGGTCGCGTACAACGTCGGGCAGTCTCCCCCGGTGGAGTTGCTGCCCAGGAAGCGTAACTTCACGATCGGTCTCCCGTCTTCGTCCTTGCTCGAATTTGCTGGACACATCGATGGTCAGCGAAGCGTATGAGCCCGTCAACCGGCATGCTGCAAACTCCTGCAAGTTCCTTGGGAGTTGAGTCACGGCAGCTCTACCGTCGTCATCGGTCGCCACAGGCCCCGGCATCCGTACCGGAATCTAGGCCTGCAGAACGGCGACTTGGAGAGCCCGGCCCTGTCTCCCCCGGCAGGGCCGGGCGGCCCACGCCAAAAGGGACGACTAACCATGACCGATTCGCCGATGAATACCGCCGGCTCTGCTGTCAGCCCTCACCTCGCCACCCGCATCTCGCGCTACATCTTCCGGCCCAAGCACCGCCCACCGCGCCCCGCTCCACCGCAGTACGCACAGCGGCCGGAGCCCTCTCGTGATCTCGGGTCAGGGCGCAGCTCTGTCGCAGAAGCTGTCCCCTACCGCCCGTCGCTTGTGCGGGATCTGATGTTGGTGACGATCACGATCGCCTCAGGTGGGATCGGTGGCACTGTCTGTGAGCATGATGCCCAGCGAGTACGGGCTGTTCGCCGCCTGACGGCCGCTCACTTGACGTACCAGGCGCTGGAGGAGCTGGTCGACGACGCAATCGTCGTCGTCTCAGAGCTAGTTACGAACGCAATCAAGCACAGCGGCGGAACCCAGATCACCGTCAGAATGGTCATCGGGGACCAACAGTTGCAGCTCTTCGTCCACGCCGCGGTACAGGACGGCGGCCCTCAACTTCGGTCGGTCAGTGAGGACTCCGAAAGTGGCCGTGGTCTCCTCCTGGTCGACCGCATCGCGCGCGCCCGCAGCGGGCGGTGGGGGATCGATGATGCGGGCGCGACGACATGGTGCTCGTTCTCGCTCGGCGGGGAGCAATCGTGAGTGCGCTCGCCGCTGCGTCATGCAAGTCCAAGTCAGTGATGCCCTGGACTGTTTTCTTGGACCGGGCCGCGTTGAAGACGATCGGCACCAAAGTCCCGCGACAAGGCGGACTGAATCGTAGCCCGCTGCCGGAGGAGCAGCGGTGACCGCGGCCCTCCGGTACAGGCCACAGCTGCTTACCGAGTGGACGCCGCCTCTTGACGCCGATGAACTGCATTCCCTGCTCGTGAAGGTCCGCCGATGGCAGCCCTTCGATGGCGAGGCCGTCCTCGACGACATCAGCGCCGTGCTGGACGAATGCATGCCAAGCGAGGAACAAATGTCCCCGCTCACCATGAGGCTGTGTGGCCACCTTTCGCGCTTAGCCGAAATCGCAGTGGCGTCCCACGCCGACCCGGCCGACAGGATCACTGCGCAGCTCGTTGCCCAAGCACTCATGGTGCATCCCATGGCTCCGCCCAATGACTACAGGGCGGCCGTGGGGCAGCTCCGCCGGACGGGCTGGATCATCAGCGAACTCTTCGAGCGCCTGATCGCCCTGGGCTGCCTGAGAGAGGTGGCATGACCAGCCCCTGTCTCGCCACGACCACCATCAGCACGGAAGCAGGTAACCGCGTGAGCATGCCGACCGGAGAGGGCCTGGTCCCCTTCGTCATCCAGCGCCGTGGCGAGGAGGCCGCGCCGGCCGACTTCGTCTTCACGCGTTCCGGCCCCGGCCGGTACCGGTTGCGCTACCTCGACGAGGACCCCCGCGATCGCGACCTGCACGGCGTGCTGTGGGGCCGCTGTTCCTTCAACTCCGTCGACGACCAGGGCTCCCCCACCGGTGAGCCCGAGTGGAAGATGATGCATCCCTTCCGTCAGCGCATCACGATGCAGTCTCTGCGCTGCCAGGTCTGCACCAGTCCTGCCCGCACCCGCCTCGGCGCTGTGTTCCTTGCCGGGCCGCACGACCTCGATGCCGAGGCCGACACGGTGCTGACCAACCAGCCACCCGTGTGCGCCCGCCACGTCAAAGCCGCCACCAGGCTCTGCCCCCATCTGGCAGGCCAGCCACGGGTTTTCCTCGCCCGCAGTGCACCGTTGTACGGGGTCATCGGCGTCATCTACGGCTACAGCCCGGAACTCGGCGTCCATGTCGTCGCGCAGCCCGAGATGCCGCTGCCCTACGGACACCCCAACCTGACCACCTGCCTGGCGTCCCAGCTCGTGCGTCGGCTGTCCTCGTTCACCGTTCTCACGGTGAACGAGCTGATGCGGGAACTCGACGCCGCACCCTAGACCGCCTGGTGGCCCGGATGCTCCCCTCGGACCCGCGGCTGCCAGGCTGCACCAGCCCCCGGCGCGGGGAGACGTACCCCGCCACTCCCCTGGGCGGCGTATACACCCCCGCTCCCCGCACCGGGCCCATCCCTGCACTCTCGAAGGAGACACCATGTACGTTCACGCCGACCGTCTGCCCACCGGTCCCGCCCTTCCGACAGGGATCGCTGCTCCACTGCCGTGGGGCGTCGTTCGTATGGCGCCGTATCCGACGATGGCGCCGGTCTACGCCCGTGCCGAGCTGGACCCGGTGACCCAGACCACGGTGTTCTTCGACGGCCTCGGGGAGGTGATGGAGATGCCCGGCCATGGGACCAGCACCGGCACCACCCCGTCGACCGGCACCAGCCCTGACGGGCAGGGGCAGGGAACCACGGACTCCGACCAGGGAAGCGACGGTGACCAGTGAGTGATCCGCGCCCGGTGCTGGTCGTCACCGGGTTGCACGACCCCACCGCCGACGTGGTGATCAACGAGCTGCACGGCCGGGACGTCCCGGTCGTGCGGCTCGACTCGGGGGACTTTCCCTTATCGCTGTCCCTCGAAGCCGAGATCACTCCCCACGGCCTTGAGGGCCGCCTTCACACTCCTTCGCGCACGGCCGAGCTGGCCCAAGTGCGGGCCCTGTACTACCGCCGGCCCACAGGCTTCGCCTTCCCCCACCTGAGCGAGCAGGACGCCCGGTTCGCCCTCACCCAGGCCCGGTACGGGCTCGGCGGCGTGCTGGCCGCACTTCCCGGCTGTCTCTACGTCAATCACCCGCACCGCATCGGGGACGCCGAGTTCAAACCGGCAGGCCTCGCCGCGGCCGTGGAGGCCGGGTTCCTCGTCCCGCCCACCCTCGTCACCTCCGACCCCGATGTAGCCAGGGCGTTCGCCAAACGCTATGCCCCGGTCCTCTACAAGCCGCTGTGGAACCCGGTGTACCTGATCGACGGCGTCTCCTCCGTCGTCGAGGTCGCCGACGTACACCCCGAGGACATCGACGAGCGTGTCGCCGGCACAGCACACCTCTTCCAGCAACGGATCCGCAAAACCGCCGACGTACGCGTGACCGTCTTCGGCGCCAGAACGTTCTGTGTCCGCATCGACTCCGACCTCCTGGACTGGCGCACCGACTACGGCCGACTGCGCTACACCCCAGTGGAGCCGCCGCCGCGGATCGAACAGTCGCTCCACCGCTACCTGGCCCACTTCGGCCTCGTCTTCGGTGCATTCGACTTCGCCATCGACAGCGACGGGCAATGGTGGTTCCTGGAGTGCAACCCCTCCGGCCAGTGGTACTGGCTCGAGCCCGAAACCGGCATGCCGATGCGCGCGGCCCTGGCAGACCTACTGGAGAGAACGGCATGAGCAACCCAGCACCGCTTCACCAGCACCTCCTCGATGCCCTGACCGCGGATGGCAGCCTGCGCACCAGGCCGTGGAAGGAGGCCGCCGCAGCAGTTCTGCGGCACGAGTTCCTTCGGGGCGGGTTCTTCCGCCGGGTCGAAGGGTCAGCGCCCGCTGCCTGGGAGCCGGTCCTGAACGGTGACGACGACTGGCTCATGACCTGCTATCAGGACGAATCACTGATCACCCAGATCGCCGGAACCATCGTGCCGGCAGACATCCAGGGCCGGATCATGCGGGAGCCGACCAGCTCCAGCACACTGCCATCCCTCGTCCTGCGCATGCTGGAAGACCTCCGTGTCCAACCCGACTCGCAGGTACTGGAGATCGGCACCGGCACCGGATACTCGACCGCCTTGCTCTGCGCCCGCCTCGGCGACAGCCACATCACTTCCATCGAGTACGACGCGGATGTCGCCGCCCGCGCACGCACCGCCCTCGCCCGCCAGGCCATGTTCCCCACCCTCGTCACCGGCGACGGACTGCTGGGCTGTGACGAGTCAGCCCCCTACGACCGGGTCATCGCCACCTGCGCCGTGCACACCGTGCCGGCTGCCTGGATCCCGCAGACGAAGCCCGGCGGGCTGATCCTGACCACCATCGGAGGCTGGCTGGGTGCTTCGGAGCTTGCACGCCTGACCGTTCATGACGACGGCACGGCATCCGGCCCCTTGCTCGGAGGCCAGGTCAGCTTCATGCTCGCTCGCCCCCACACACCCCCGCCGCTCGGACTGCTGCCCGACCTGAGTGCGGGCAAGGAGCGGGAAGCCGTCATCGGCTCCGACGTGCTGTCCGACTGGGCCACCCGGTTTGTCGTACAGGGCGCCGCACCGCAGACACAGCTCCTGACGATGAACCGGGAAGGCCGTACCGAAGAGGTACTGATCGACGCCGCATCGGGCTCCTGGGCCGCCCTCTACGACGAGGGTGGTAGATGGATCGTCCGCCAGGACGGCCCCGAGAACCTCTGGGACTCCATCGAAGAACGCCTCAGCCACTGGCACGCAGCCGGCACCCCCACGCTGGACGAGTTCACCGTCACCGTCACGCCGGACCGGCAAAGCCTTCACTGGTAGCTGATCTTCCGCAACCGGTCATCCACTCCCCCTCACTTCCGGCGGACAAACCCGGCCCGACCAGTCCCGCAGCAGCAACGCTACGACGTGTGCCGCGCGGTCGTCCCCCACCCGTAAAGGAGCCTCATGACCACGTCCACCGCGGCCGCGACGTACTGGGAGCCGCTCTGGTCCCGGGGCCGCCGCTACCGAAAGCTCGACGACACCGAGCACGGGTTACTGGATGACTACCTCGGACCAGGCCGCGACCGCCCCGCGCTCGACATCGGCTGTGGCGACGGCTCCCTCGCCCGACGCCTCGCCCAGCTCGGCTACCGCACGACCGGCATCGACTGCTCCCCCACAGCCGTCGCGCTCGCCGCCGCCCAAAAACCCGGGCCCGGCCACGAACCGCTTTGGCGGTGCATGGACATCACCACCGACGACCTCGACAGCCTCCCGGAACCAGCATACGCAGCCGTCACCTGCCGCCTGGTCTACCGGTGGATCGACAGCAAAGCAGCATTCCTCAGCCGCATCCGCCACCTCCTCGCCCCGGGAGGAACCTTCTGGGTGGTCACCGAGATCACCGGGCGCCGCGCCGCCACCGACCCCTTGCAGCACCTCGGCATCACCGGCGCCCAGGCGGAGATACTCACCGCGGGCTGGTCCACCGTCCACACCGCCGACCTCGACGTCCTGCGCTGCTACGCCCTGCACCCCTGACCCGCCTGTTCCGGATTCCACACGGGGGGAACGAGACGAACGTTCCATCGGGTCCATGCGTCGACTGGGTGCCGAACATCTGCTGCTGCCCCTGGCCGACCAGGATCGGTCTTCCAGCAGTGCGGTCACCGCGCGGCAACCAACTCCTGAAGCCAGGCGGTATACGCCTCGACCACGACCCGCCACCTCTCCATCAGCTCCGGCGTGCGCTCGGCCTCTTGGTCGAAGTCTGGAACACCCCGCGTCGGCGGGCAGGACCTTGGCTCCATGCTGGCCTACACCCTGATCGGCGGAACACCCCCGCGTCGGCGGGGAGGACGCCGCGTGCAGCTCCGCGAGCCCGATCATGTAAGGAACACCCCCGCCTCGGCGGGGAGGAGGACCTCAGGGGCGAGGGCATGCCCCACGTGAAATTCGGAACACCCCTGCCTCGGCGGGGAGGACGGCGAGTTCCCGCCCATGGCCATCTCCGCCATGGGAACACCTGTGCCGATCGGCGGGGAGGACGAGGTCTCGTTGCCCGCGTACTGCCACGTCTGCGGAACACCCCCGCATTGGCGGGGAGGACATGCGACGTGTTGATCCGCTTCTACGGGCAGCCTTCGTCGAACTTGGCCGCCGTGAGAGTCACCGGCTGCCCGTTCAACGCCGCACCTGCCGCCGGAGTCTGTGCACAGACCTGCCAGTTGGACTCGACGAGCACCCAACGATCCTGCCCGCTCGCGTCTTCCACGCTGATCGACGTGCCTCTGTCGAGCGCGGCCCGCGCAGCCTTCACGGACTTCCCCTTGAAGTCGGGCATCTTCCCGCCAGCCGCCGACGGCGCCTGCTCATCCTTCGCCGGGCACGACTCCTCCAGCTTCACGGAACCGAAGTCGAGAGTCGTATCGACCGGCAGCGACTTGCCGGGCTCGTAGTTCTGGCTGCACACCTTCCAGTTGCGGTCGAAGGTTTGCATGCGATCCCGGCCGAGCGAGTCGTGCGACTTCAGTGAGAAGAAGCCTTGCTCCTGTGCGGCGTCCTGAGCGGACTGCAGGCCCATGCCCACGAAGTTGGGGACCTGCTTCCGCTCCGCGTGCTTGTCCTCCTTCACTGCCGCCCCTGTGCTGGTCGACGTTGCCGCGCCGCTCGACTCGTTGTCGTCGACCGGCTGGCAGGCGACAGTACTTCCGACTGCGGCGGTGAGCAGGATGGCGCTGATCACACGGGTACGCACGGATTCCCCCCGGGTAGTGCTGGTTCAGGCGGAACACGGTAGGCCACATGTGGATGACCGGTGTACGCCGTCACGAGGTCGTGACACGGCCGCGCCTCACACCCTCGCCACACCAGTGCCGGAACGGGCGCGACTTCATGCCGAGGCAGCGCGGCGAGCCGCACCCCATGAGGCCGGCGAACCCTGTCGAAGCACCCCCGGGTCGGCGGGGAGGACGAGGTGTACGGCACCCCGGACATGGCCGGGTTCGGAGCACCCCCGCGTCGGCGGGAGGACGAGCGCCAAGGGTGGAAAGCAGCAGGTGGTGGAGCACCCCCGCGTCGGCGGGGAGGACCGCAGGTGGCGCGTCAAGTGGAAACACCTGTACGGAGCACCCCCGCGTCGGCGGGGAGGACGATCCACCGGCAGGTGCAGGACGGCAAGGACGTGGAGCACCCCCGCGTCGGCGGGGAGGACGCCGTCAGCCTGGGCCTGGCCGGACTCATGTACGGAGCACCCCCGCGTCGGCGGGGAGGACCTGCGCGAGCTCCAGGCGGTGCGGCATCACGACGGAGCACCCCCGCGTCGGCGGGGAGGACATGAACGGCAGCTTGTAGCGCTCGACGATCTGCGGAGCACCCCCGCGTCGGCGGGGAGGACGCCCAGGGCCAGGCCCGCGCCGAAGATGATCGCGGAGCACCCCCGCGTCGGCGGGGAGGACGCCCACGGCCCGTTGAAGCTGTTCGCCGCATCCGGAGCACCCCCGCGTCGGCGGGGAGGACGAGTTGCCGCCGTTCTTGGGGGTGATCGCGGACGGAGCACCCCCGCGTCGGCGGGGAGGACCGGTGAGCCGGTCGCTGGAGTACGGCATCAGCCGGAGCACCCCCGCGTCGGCGGGGAGGACGCAGTCCGGGCGATCTGCCGCGCTTCCTTGATCGGAGCACCCCCGCGTCGGCGGGGAGGACGCGGTCCCGCGGGAAGAGCGCGGCCCCGATGGCGGAGCACCCCCGCGTCGGCGGGGAGGACTGACGCACCGTCCGCCCCGCCTCGTACTTGACCGGAGCACCCCCGCGTCGGCGGGGAGGACGCGGTCCCGCGGGAAGAGCGCGGCCCCGATGGCGGAGCACCCCCGCGTCGGCGGGGAGGACGGCGTCTACCGCAAGTCCAAGACCGCCAAAGCCGGAGCACCCCCGCGTCGGCGGGGAGGACGGCATCCGAGCGGAGTCCACCAGTTCGCTCCGCGGAGCACCCCCGCGTCGGCGGGGAGGACTACTCGTCGTCGGTCGTGCGCAGGCGAGTTGCCGGAGCACCCCCGCGTCGGCGGGGAGGACTGACGCGTCGTCTGGAACTGGCCCTTGCGCAGCGGAGCACCCCCGCGTCGGCGGGGAGGACCCGGGTGTCGTGGGCGATGCCGCGTGAGGACGGGGAGCACCCCCGCGTCGGCGGGGAGGACTCGCGGCCGTTCTTCGCGACCGGGGTGTACGGCGGAGCACCCCCGCGTCGGCGGGGAGGACATGCACCAACGACCCGAGTCGTGGGTCGAGGACGGAGCACCCCCACGTCGGCGGGGAGGACCAGAACTCGGCCCACCACGCGCCGAGTGTGATCGGAGCACCCCCGCGTCGGCGGGGAGGACTTCCGCTGGATTGCCGACCCCAAGAGCCCGTCCGGAGCACCCCCGCGTCGGCGGGGAGGACTCCTCCGGCTCCTTCAACCAGCGCATGTCGACCGGAGCACCCCCGCGTCGGCGGGGAGGACGGATCCGGGGTCACCACGGGCACCGCGTACACCGGAGCACCCCCGCGTCGGCGGGGAGGACTCCGGCACCCACCAGCTCACGACGATCTACAACGGAGCACCCCCGCGTCGGCGGGGAGGACGTGGCGCTCGCGGCCGCCTCGATCGCCCGTGTCGGAGCACCCCCGCGTCGGCGGGGAGGACGTGGTGAAACGGATGCGGATACGCAGAATCGGCGGAGCACCCCCGCGTCGGCGGGGAGGACGCCGGGGCTTTTGGGGCCAGCTCCTCGAGGGCCGGAGCACCCCCGCGTCGGCGGGGAGGACCAGGAGCAGATCGGGGTGAAGCCGTCGCTTGCCGGAGCACCCCCGCGTCGGCGGGGAGGACCCGCTCCCCGAGGGGTGGACGCACGGCCGCCACGGAGCACCCCCGCGTCGGCGGGGAGGACGCAGGCACGTTCGTCCGCCTGCTCGCCGAGCACGGAGCACCCCCGCGTCGGCGGGGAGGACTAGCCGCCCATCATCCGGTACGCCTCAGAGATCGGAGCACCCCCGCGTCGGCGGGGAGGACCAGCGCGTCTCAACCCTTGGGACGATCGCAGACGGAGCACCCCCGCGTCGGCGGGGAGGACAGTCCCGCAAGAGCCTGGTCAACCGACTTGATCGGAGCACCCCCGCGTCGGCGGGGAGGACCCCAACTCGCTCGACATCTCCGACCCCCACAACGGAGCACCCCCGCGTCGGCGGGGAGGACCCGGGTTGGACTTCCTTGTGTCCGGCGACGGACGGAGCACCCCCGCGTCGGCGGGGAGGACGGCTGCGGAGCGGGGTGCGCCGTGACCGGATACGGAGCACCCCCGCGTCGGCGGGGAGGACGCGAACCCGCCCATGTCCCGGGGCCCGAGCGACGGAGCACCCCCGCGTCGGCGGGGAGGACCAGGCCTACGCCCGCGAGATGGCAGGCCAGGACGGAGCACCCCCGCGTCGGCGGGGAGGACGGGCGCGGGCAACAGGGCGTCACGCGGACGGACGGAGCACCCCCGCGTCGGCGGGGAGGACGCTTCGCGACCTGCGCCTTAGCGAGGCATTTGCCCATC
Source organism: Streptomyces sp. NPDC005070 (assembly GCF_053600395.1). Taxonomy (NCBI): domain Bacteria; kingdom Bacillati; phylum Actinomycetota; class Actinomycetes; order Kitasatosporales; family Streptomycetaceae; genus Streptomyces; species Streptomyces sp. NPDC005070. Next base: position 55,595 of record NZ_JBSFZS010000016.1, read on the forward strand.
CTTTACCTGAGGAGGGGCTGTCATGCGGATGAGGGTGAGGCCGTCGAAGTCTGCGGGAATGCGGCGACGAGTGCCTGCGGTGCGGATGGCGTAGCCCTGTTCTGTGGGAGCGGGGTGGATCAGGACAGCGGCGCCGTTGCCGACGGTTTCTGTGACGGCTTGCCAGAGTTGGTCGCGTACGCGGGCAGAGACGGTTCCGACAAAGATGCCGGGGACAACTTCGCTGGTCCATCGGCTCAGGGCGCCGCGCAAATGGTCCGGGACGGCTGTGGTGGCGATTACCAGCATGGATGGCATCAGACATCGCCCGAACCGTAGTTGACGCCCGCTGGCAGGACACCTGCTTTGGGGTCCCACAGGTGAACCATCTCAACATCGCGGCGCTCACTGCGGTCTTCAACTTCGCGGTCGGCGTCGGAGGTGTCTTGCCGTTCAAGCGTCAGGAGGGATTGGACGTCGCGGACGATGTGAGGTAGCAGCCGCACCAGGCGGAGGTTCTCGCGGAAGCGACGCCGGGCTTCCTGCTCTGGATTGGTGGACTGGTGCAGAGCGAAGGCCACGGGAAGCGTGGTTTGAGCTTTGTAGAGGTCGGCGACGTCGTAGACGAACGCGTGCTGGGTGCCTGCGTGGACGAAGCCGAGAGCGGGTGACAGGCCTAGTGCGAGCAGGGCGGCGTGGACAATGCCGTAGAGGCAGGTGTTCGCTGCGGACAGGGCGAGGTTGACGGGGTCCTGGGCGTGCCACTGGTCGGGGTGGTAGTTGCGGCGGAAGCGGCCGATTCCGTGTTGCTGCGCCAGGATTTTGTACAGGGCTTTCATGCGCTGGCCTTCCATGCCGCGCAACTGGTCGAGGTCGACGGTCTCGGGCAGTTCGGCGTCCTGGAAACGCATCCCGTACATGCGGACGGCGACGTCGAGGCGGCGGGTGGGATCGCTCCATGCGGCGACCTGCTGCTCGAGCCAGTGGGTGGTGAGTGAGTCGGGCAGGATCCCGGCGTAGGCCCGCACGCCGTCGGCACCCACGCACACCACGCTGGTGCCGTGGCGGGCGAGGGTGGTCAGAGCCGGCGTCGTGATGGAGACTCCGGGGCCGAGCAGCAGGCAGGACAGTGCGGCGGTGGGGATGTAGACGAGGTCGGTGCGGTTGTCTGCGACCTGGATCTGTGCGCAGACGCCGGTGTCGTCCTGGACGACGCGGATCATGTCGAGGTAGAGGAACGACAGGGAGTCGGCGACGCGGGGCAGCATGGCAAGGGTGGGGGCGGCGAGGCGTCTGCGCGCATCGCCGCCCCTGCCCGGTGCGCTCACGCCGCGGTGGCCGGGGCGAGGGAGAGCAGCCCCGCGCCGTAGGGTTTTCCGCGGCCGATGCCGGTCAGGACCGCTTCGGTGAGGGCGGTGGGATCGGTGACGGTGGCGGTGCCGTCGTAGCGCAGAAGGCTGTGTCGCATGGGGTTCGCCTGCCTGCCGCGTGGACGTACAGGGTCGAGGCTGGTGGGTGTGAGGACATGGAGTTGCAGGCCGGCATCGGCAGCGCGGCGGAGCCACCACTGATCCGCTTCTGCGCCGGAAAGCGCAATGACCTTGCCGCGCTTGTTCCTCTCCTCCAGCGAGAGACGTTCCCTCTTCGCGGGGTTGAGGACGATGCGGTAGCGCACAGCAAGGCCTTTACGGAGCGCGGTGAACATGGGCGCGAGGCTTTTGACCTCGGCGCTGCCGTAGCCGGCGGGCAGCAGCGCCGGGTTGAGGCTGCTGCCCTGGACGAGGAGGGTGCTGGCGGTGTCGTTCTCCTCCAGCCGGTACAGCAGTCCGGCCTGCCGGCGCGGTGAGTCGCCGAGCCCGTCGGGGACGGTGCGCATCACGGTGCGGTGCATCTGGGTGGCGTCGCGCAGGTCGCGTTGGACGTCGCGGCTGTGCGGGTTGAGGTGGATGCGTGCGATCACCGGGTGGTCGTTCATGCGCGTTCCTCGGTCTGGGCGTAGTCGATCAGTCTTTGCAGCAGTTGGGGCTGGGGTCCGGTGAGGGCTGCGGGCAGCTGCTCGATGGTGCGGTACAGGCGGCGTACGCCGTGGCTGCGGTGGTGCTGGGCGAAGCTGACCGGCATGTCGTTGACGTCGATGGTGTCGGCGGGCGAGGCGGTCGCGTCGGGGGGCGGCTGCTCGCGCAGGAACTCGACGGGGACGGTGTCGTCCGGGCCGCTGTTGCGCGGGGCCGTTGTGCTGAGGGGTACGCGGGTGAGGAGTTCGTTCTCGGGGTCCTCGACGGGGCGGCCCAGGACGAACGGTTCGTCCGGCACGCAGGAACGTCGGCCCAGGTAGGGCGCCCAGTGGGGTCGGCGCAGTGCCTCGGCGAGCCGGGTGATGGTCTCCTCCGGTCCGCTGGCGGCGACGACGAAGACTGCGTCGGAGAGGTAGTGACGCCGGGTGATCACTGCGGCGCCTTTGTTGCTGCCGCCGCTGGTTGCGGCGGTGCGCGCTTTGGGCTGGCCGCCGCCGACGGTGTGGTAGTCGATGAGGCGCAGGCCGGGCCGGTCGACGCGCACGGTGATCTGCAGGCTGTCGTAGCGGTCGATACCGCCGTCGTCGCGGCCGATGCCCTCGGCTGCGGCGAACAGGCCGGTGAGTGCGGAGCGGGTCGGAAACGGTGCGGTGTCCCGTACGGGGGTGAACGCGGATCGCTCGCCCCAGGACTGCAGGGGGCCGGCCAGGCGCAGCAGGAGTCCGCTCACTGCTGTGCTCCGGACTGCGGCAGTGCGGCGTCCAGCGCGGCTTCGATCAGCTGGTCGTAGGAGTCGATTTCGGTGCCCAGCCCGGCCAAGTGCTCGTCGGGTGCGATGGTGGCGTGGCCGTGGAAACGACGGTGGCGCTCGCCGGTGAGCCGGTTGATGCTCTGTGCGTAGGTGGCGAGTTCGGTGCGGGAGTTTTTGGAGAAGCCTCCCTGCGTGTCGGCGGTGACCGGGGTTTCGAAGGCGGCTGCCAGGGACAGCGGGCGGTGTTCGCGTACCGCGAGGTAGGCGAGGTCGGGCAGGGTGTGGGGGGCGGTGCTGTTGCGCTTGGCCTGGGGCAGTGAGAGGAGGAAGTGCTCGGCGAACGAGCCCAGCACGGTGCGGGCCGCCTTGGTGTCGCCTTCCAGGTTCTTGACGAGGTCGGCGACGTTGACGGTGGCGTAGCGGTAGAAGACGCCCGCGCTGAACTCGGCTGTATCGAGGTGGCCGCTTCCGGTCTCGGCCTCGCCGAGCCAGTCGTCGACGGCGGTGAAGTAGTCCCGCTGGGGCTCGGCGGCGTGGGTGGTGAAGGCGTGCGCTACCTGGGCGGCGCCGTCGACGTTGGCGTTGGGCAGCTCGGCCAGCATGCGCCCGAGCAGGCTGATGGAGGCCGTTCGCCGTTTGAGGATCTCCTCGATCCGGGCGGGCGGCAGCAGCTGTCCGGGGTTCTTCTTTCCCTGGCCGCTCTCCAGCGCCTCACGGTGCTCGGAGCAGACGGCGGCCAGCTCGTCGATGGCTGCCTCGGGCAGGAACAGCAGGACAGAGGTGTGGCCCTCCTTCTCCGTGCCGATGCCCTTCTTTCCGGCGCTGGCGGCAACCTGCGATCCGGCGAACGCGGCGAGCTCAGCCGGCCATCCGGCCCGCTCGAGGGCCTGCTTGAGCTTGACGGGCACCATGCGGGTGCGGGCGGCCTTCTCTCCGAGGTCCTGCTCGACGCCGTGGCGGATGACTCGCTTCCAGGACTGGCTGGAGACCCGGATGCGCGGCGCGTTGCCGTAGCGGACCTGCTTGGGAGAACCGAGGTCGTCCCGGTTGAGGTTCGCGGCCGGCACCGACTGCAGGGCGCTGAAGTCCAGGTAGAGGCTCATGCGTTGTTCTCCTCGCTCGAGGCAGATGTTTCGGGGCGGTTGTCGTCGTCGGCCGGTGCGGCGCTGGTGATGCGGAAGTAGCTTTCGAGCCAGCGGGTGGCGATCCGGTCACGGTCGCGGTTCCACCAGGCCAGGTCCTCCAGGAGGACGGCCCAGTCCACTGCGATGCCGCCGTTGAGGAGCTGGCGGGTCAGGGCAGGCATGCAGGGGTGGATGGCCTCGGTGCTCTGCCGGGACATCAGGTGCAGGGCGCTCTCCGCGGTCGCCGGCTTGAGGACCTTCTTGCCGACGGCCTGGCCCAGTGCCGCACCGAGGTTGGGGCGCCTGTACCAGGTGGCGGCTTCGTCTTCAGTCGTCGGCCGCATCGTCTGGGCGTCGCGGGCCGTGCGGGGACGGGCGGCGATGAGCGCGGCGACCGCGTAGTGGGCTCGCTTGGCATCGGGGTGTACCTGGTCGGGCATCCGCGGCACGAGATAGCGATGCAGGTAGTTGCATCGCTCGACCGGCAGACCGAGGCCTTTACGCAGAGCGGCCCGGGTTCCCTTGGACTCGCACAGTTCGTGCACATGCGCCACGAAGCGGTCAGAGGAGCGGGTGGGTTTCTTCGGCACCGCGGGCACCGAAGCAGGAAGGGTCATGGCACATCCCTGGAAGGGTGAAGGGGAAAACGTCAGAGTCAGACTGATCGGGAAAGGACCAGCGCCGGCCGGTCGGATCAGACCGTCGCGGAGGTAGGCAGGAGACCGGCAAGGATCGCCCGGGCGCGGCTGCGGGCACGTGCCACCCGCAGGTCGGCGCGGTTGACCGGGCCGATCGCCTCGTCGAGCGCGGCCAGGGCCGCCTCGACGAACGGCCGCTCGAGCACCGAACCCGTCTGTTCCGGTGTGGCCAGCTGCCAGAACTCCCGCTCGGCGGAGGGCCAGTAGCGTGCCAGGGCCGCCGACGCCCAGGGTCCGGGCTTGCGCTGATCGATGCGGATCTTGGCCTGGGCGGAGGTGTCCGCGTTCGCATCCGTGGCGATCCGCCAAGCGACCTTGGCAGCGAAATCGAGCCGAGACCCGGCATCCTCGGCTGCACGGTGACAGCGGCTCACATGATGCGCCATCTGCGGATCAGCCTCCTCCTGCCACTGCAGGACGGGAGGGGTCGTCGACTGGAACCATACGCTGTCCTTCTGCTGGCCGTCCTGCTCGAACCCGTACGCCCGCACCCGAAGGGCGGGCAGCAACCGCTTCGGCAGGTTCTCCAGACAGGGAGGACGCTGCACGTCCTGCTTGCTGTCCTTCAGCAGCAGGGAGTCGATGTCCCGCCACAACGCCCGTGACCCGTCCGCCTCCCGCGGCTGGAACGCTCCGTCCTTGCGGCGGTCGAGAATCTGGTAAGGATCGCGGACCGATGGCGCGGCCTCATGCGTCGACCAGGTGATGTAAGCGTCGGTCACCGACCGCCGGTCGGCAGAAGGCGTCAGCAGCACCGCGTGACGAAAGCGGCCGGTGAGCTGCCGACCCGGCCACGTCACTGCGGGCAGCGGCTCGAGCGGGGCGTTCAGCTCCTCCTCCCACGGACAGGCGTCCGTCGCCTCCCAGTCCGCCTCGAACTGCGGGCTGGGGACAGCGAGCACCAGGCTCGTGAACAAATCCGGCGCCCAGGCGAAAAACGACAGAGACTTACGCAGAGGTGCCGCATCGCCGCTGCCGGCCCGCTGTGCGGTGATCCGCCGGGGCGTGCACTGGCCCGAGGGCCCGAAGTACAGCTGCGCCAGCAGATGCCACACCGCTTCCACGGCCGGTACTGCGATCGGCGCCGTGTCCGTGAAATGGCCGAAGAGAACTGCCCCGTTGACACCGGTCGGCCGTCCCAGGACCAGTTTGTTCACTCCGGACGGATTCGGTGCTCCCTTCGCGTCCACGCACTCCGTGATGAGCCTCGGATCCTGCAGAAAAGGCCGCTTCGCATCGAACAGGTCGAAACGGCCCGCTGGGACTTCCTCGTCGAGGTAGGCATCCACCGCGTCCGGATCGAACCGGCCCTGCTTCAGCACCCGCCGCCGCAGCGCATGCCAGTCATCGATGTCCTGCGCGACGCCCGCATCGTCCAGGCGCACGTCTCCAGCTTGAGCAATCCTCGCGGTGATCGCGGCCAGGACACGCAGCAGACCTCCTGCCGTCGGCGGCACCGCCAACTCCAGGTCCGCGATCTCATGCGCCTGCTTGAACAGCCCTCGAAACCCCAGCCGCACCGACTCACCCGTCAGCAACCGCACAGGAATCCACGGCTCATCCCGCAGGTCGAACCCCCCACTCACGAACAGCCCCTCCCTCACTCACACACGGCTCAACACACCAGCCAGCACGGCCACAGCCCCCCGGCCAACCCGCTCATGGCGTCGTGCCCGACATTGAAGCACCGCCCACTGACAACGCCCCCGCGAATCAACGGGGTTGGACCAGTTGAGCAAGGTGAGGAACCGGCCGCACGAATTCCATGAAGGTGGAAGGGCAGGGCAAATCCGTGAGGTATAGGAGGGGCATGCGACGTGGGCCAGCAGGACAACCCAGCAACTACGGCTCGACGGCGCCCCAATGGCAGCGCAGCCCACTACAGCGGTCAGACGAGATTGAGCCCCGTGGACCAGTCCGTCTCACGGAGCCCATGGCTCTGGACCGACCCTTCTCCCCGAAGCTTGGGGCATACCGTCGCCTGACACGGTACCCTCTGGCCGGCCGTCGAGGACCTCATGATTCTCCGCCGTGGTGGGGGTGGTCCCGTGGAGGGGCATGGTGGATTTGGCCCGGAAGGTCTCTCCCCGCCGACGTGGGGGTGTCCCCACTGGTCGCTCACATCAACTCCGGACCAGGCCCAGGTCTGCATCCAGATACAGCGACCTGCCGCCCACAGCGACAGCACTGGCCACTCCCCCTGCAACCGGCTGGTACAGGACACGGACCTCGTTCAGCATCGGATGCTCCGCCCACGAGTCCGGCGGGGTGAACCGGTCGATGTCCTCCACGGGAAACCAACTCCCGCGAACCGGGATCGTACGCCGCATCACCGCCCGCACAGCGGCAGCCCCGACCCCGTCCCCCGCCGACGGGTCGGGGATCGACTCGCCACCCGCCAGGTCGAGAGTCCTTCGCCCGTCCTCCTGGACGTAGGCGCACAACAGCCGCACCGAATCAGCCCCCAGCCGTGTGGCGACCTCCCACTCGTCCTCCTCCCCCGGCAGACTGTGCAGATCGTGCAGCCCTGCCACGCTCCTGGCCCGAAAAACAGCGACCATGCCGGCCTGGCCCCGCTCCGCCAACTCCTTCCCGCGGTGGGCGTTCCATGCTGCCTTCTGCCGACCGCCCGGGTTGTCCCAGTCGAACGCGTCCGCGCTGGCACCGTGCACCGCCTCGACCAGGCCCTGAACGTCATCCGGAATGGAGATCACACCCTCAGCGAGACTCCCCAGCTTCGCCGACGTCGCAGAGAGCAGGAACTCGGAGTAGACCTCCCCCCACTGCTTCGGCACTCCCGCACCGCCGGTGAGCGGATCCAGGACAACCAGGCGTGGTGCACGCGCCCACTCCGGGCGGCCACGACCGTCCGGATAGCCGTGCCGAGCCCACCAGTTCTCGTGCCGCCAGCACCGGCCCGCCCGCTGCAAGAGCAGGGCCAGCGGCGCCAGATCACTGATCACGATGTCGGCATCCAGATCGAGTGACTGTTCGACGACTTGCGTCGCCACCACGATCCGGCGCACCGGCCGTGGCCCTGAACGCCCCAGCCCGTCCGTGACCTCTCGTGTCCGAGACTCCCGGATATCACCGGGAAAACGGGCATGCAGCAACTGCACGATCCCGCCCTGCTCATGGGAACGGTCGTCAAACCGTTCACGCAGTCTCTGATACGTCTCCTGCGCATCGCCGACCGTGTTGCATACCACCAGCGCACTGCCGCCCTCCCCCGCAGCCACCGGTTCCACCAGCCGCTCGATGACCGCAAGGCGGTCACGCACCCCGCCCTTGCCGTGGACGACCGGCTCCACGCACACGTTCAGGCCCATGCTCCGCTCATTGGCCTGCTCCTGCCGCCGCACAGGAGACATCTCCGTAGCGTGACCGCTCCCACCATCCACATACAGCCAACCCGGATACGGCGCGGGAAACGACTGCTTCTTCAGCACCCGCTGATCGTGCCCCGCCCCCTGCAGATACTCCTTGATCAACCGATCGCTGACCGACGCCGGCAACGTCGCCGACAACAAGACGACCGGAACCCCGAACGCCCCCAACCAGTTCAGCAACCGCCCCAACAACACCTGCATGTACGGGTCGTAAGCGTGCGCCTCATCCACGATGAACGTCTTGCCCGTCAGCGCCAGCAACCGCAGCATGTTGTGCCGCACCGGCAGCACCGACATCAGCGCCTGGTCCACCGTGCCCACCGCGAACTGCGCCAGCAACGGACGCTTAGACCCGCGCAACCACTGCCGCGGACGCATATCCGCCTCCGCGCGCTGCCGCCCTGCCCGCCCCTCGTCCCCGTCACACGTGACCACACCCTGACCTGCCCCCAGAGACACGTCCGAGTACGCGCTGTTGAGCCAGGCCATGCTGTGCACCAAAGTCAGCCCCGCATCATGACCGGACTGCCGCAGCAGCGCACCGGCAACCCGCCCGTACATCTGGTCACTCGTTGCCATCGTCGGCAAAAGGAACGCAAACCCCCGCGTGCCGAAGGTAGCCGACAGCACTCGCTCGGCCTCCAGAGCGGTCTCGCTCTTCCCATCCCCTGGAGCAGCTGTCACCAGGAGGATTCCACCCCGGCTCCCGCCGCGCACAGCGTCCGGCAGCTCCTCCGTGACCGACCGCTGTAGCGGATTCGGCTCCCCTGTGATCCCGTATGCCTCAGCGAAACCCGGCCGCTGCAACTGCACCGGCACCAGACCGGCATCAGCAAGCAGCTCCTCGGCATCCACCCGCGACTGAGCGAAGTGTGCCTCCAGGGACGGCTCCAGCGCCTTCTGCCGACGCCGTAGGTAGCTCTCTTGGCTGACCAGCCAGTCCGCGAGGACAACAACTCCCGTCACCACGACAGCCGGCGCCGCCTTGAATGACTCCGGCGCCACAGGAGAACCCACCAGATCGAACACCGCAGACGCATGCACCTCACGCTGCCGCGCCCATGCCGACCCGCCCAGGAACGTGGCCCCGCTCCCGCCCTCGTTACGGTGAAAGCGGCCATGGTGACCACCAATGATCTCCTCAACCCGCTCCGCGGCAGCCGTCTCTCCCTCGGCATCAAAGCCCAGCACTGCCAGCACGTCTGCAGCCACCCGCATACCGGCCACGTCATGACCTAGCCGCTCACCGCCCATCTGCTCGCGGTCCTCATTCAGTGGTGCTCGAAGATTTTCGGTCCCGTGCCGAGAACAGAACTGAAACCCTGAGAGCTTGCCGATGTCATGCAGCCCGGCACACAAGCCGACCACCCCACGTGCCTTATCCGGCTCGCCTTCAAACTCCATCCCCTGCACAATGCTCCGCCGCTGGTTGTCCGACAGGTACACGTCCCACAGGTGTAGCGCCATCGCAGCCGTATCAATGAGGTGCCTGACCAGCGGATACGGGGGCAGTTCCGGATCAAGGCCCCGTGACTTTCCCCAAACCGACTCGTCCGGCGCCTCGCTCATCGCCCTCGACATGGCCATCTCCTCCCTGTCAGCCCGCCTGTGGCGCAGATCCAAACACAGGCCTCTGACACCAGGTGCTGACGGTGAAGCCGGATAGACTGCTGGCATGCAACGTGCACGTCGCCATATCCAGGCCACAGCCTCAGCAAAGGGACGGCAAAGCCCTTCCTGACGCACTGGTCAGGAAGGGTTCTCCCCGCCGACGCGGGGGTGTTCCGGTGATCGATGATCTCCACAAGCGCATCACCGAGTTCTCCCCGCCGACGCGGGGGTGTTCCGCGTCGTCTTGCTCGGGGGATCGTCGTCGTCGTGTTCTCCCCGCCGACGCGGGGGTGTTCCGTTTCTGGAGTCGAGTGTCCTCGGCATCCCGTTGTTCTCCCCGCCGACGCGGGGGTGTTCCGTCACGCCACGGGATCGGCCTCTTACCGCCGTCGTTCTCCCCGCCGACGCGGGGGTGTTCCGACTTCGTCCGGCGCGAACACGCCCATGCTGCGGTTCTCCCCGCCGACGCGGGGGTGTTCCGTCGTGGGATTCAATGAGTTCCATGGGGCCATCGTTCTCCCCGCCGACGCGGGGGTGTTCCGTAGTACAGGGTGCCGGCCTTGAGACCGGTCACGTTCTCCCCGCCGACGCGGGGGTGTTCCGACGGTTGGTCAGTTCATGCTGCGGCACAAGTGGTTCTCCCCGCCGACGCGGGGGTGTTCCGCACCTGCGTGCGTTCATCACGGTGATGAAGCCGTTCTCCCCGCCGACGCGGGGGTGTTCCGCGGCCAGGGCCGCCTCACGCGGTGTCCGGGACGTTCTCCCCGCCGACGCGGGGGTGTTCCGAGTCGAACCCGTAGCTGGAGAAGACCCCGTTCGTTCTCCCCGCCGACGCGGGGGTGTTCCGCTGGGATCTCCCATCGCCGGAATGGTCAAGGGGTTCTCCCCGCCGACGCGGGGGTGTTCCGGGCCCAGACCCGACAGAGGAGGGCCCGCCCGCGTTCTCCCCGCCGACGCGGGGGTGTTCCGGGGTGGCCAAGTTCGCGTACGCGGTACGTGTTGTTCTCCCCGCCGACGCGGGGGTGTTCCGTCCAAGACGTCCTACCGGGTGCACGTCAAGGCGTTCTCCCCGCCGACGCGGGGGTGTTCCGACACCGTCACAGCTCGCGGACCAGGCCGCCGAGTTCTCCCCGCCGACGCGGGGGTGTTCCGCCCCAGAAGATCAGGGTGTATCCGCCCCACAGGTTCTCCCCGCCGACGCGGGGGTGTTCCGGTGCGGCTGGCGCCCGTGCAGGAAGCGGGTCCCTTCTCCCCGCCGACGCGGGGGTGTTCCGATGCCCGCTACCCCGAGGTCAACCTCGACCTGGTTCTCCCCGCCGACGCGGGGGTGTTCCGCCAAAAGGGCGCTCACCGAGCTCCGCGCGGCCGTTCTCCCCGCCGACGCGGGGGTGTTCCGCAGGCCCCTCACCTCGACATGATCGACAGTGCGTTCTCCCCGCCGACGCGGGGGTGTTCCGTTCCCCACCACGTGCATGAACTCCCCGTCCCGGTTCTCCCCGCCGACGCGGGGGTGTTCCGCCCAGCGGGCGGGGGCCGAACGGCGAGATCCCGTTCTCCCCGCCGACGCGGGGGTATTCCGAGGCCGAGGAGCTGTGCCGGGAGACCCTCCAGGTTCTCCCCGCCGACGCGGGGGTGTTCCGGCCCGGGTCGAGGTCGATGCCCACCGGGAGACGTTCTCCCCGCCGACGCGGGGGTGTTCCGCAGTTGTGGGTGACGGCGATGTAGGCGTCGACGTTCTCCCCGCCGACGCGGGGGTGTTCCGATGTCTATGCAGCTCCGGTGCCTTTGTCGGTGGTTCTCCCCGCCGACGCGGGGGTGTTCCGTCACAGCCCGCCCCGGACGAGGCGGAGCCGGAGGTTCTCCCCGCCGACGCGGGGGTGTTCCGTTGTAGATCGTGGTGAGCTGGTGAGTGCCCGAGGTTCTCCCCGCCGACGCGGGGGTGTTCCGAGCGCGGAGCGTACGGCCGGTATCTGGTCGGCGTTCTCCCCGCCGACGCGGGGGTGTTCCGATCAGCACCTGGATCTTGCCGGTCTCGGTCGTGCTCTCCCCGCCGACGCGGGGGTGTTCCGCTGCTCGCCGCCGTCGGCACGTGGCTGTGGACGTTCTCCCCGCCGACGCGGGGGTGTTCCGGTGAGCTGACGTGGTCACCCTTGGCGAGCAGAGTTCTCCCCGCCGACGCGGGGGTGTTCCGTCGACGTCGTCCCACTTCACGCCCGGGTGGTCGTTCTCCCCGCCGACGCGGGGGTGTTCCGCAGGTTCCCGGAGGATGCCTGCGTGAGCGCGAGTTCTCCCCGCCGACGCGGGGGTGTTCCGCCGGTTCTACACGGCTGCGCGCCGCCACCCGTGTTCTCCCCGCCGACGCGGGGGTGTTCCGTCGCCGCACACGGAGTCGGTGTCCCGGTGCAGGTTCTCCCCGCCGACGCAGGGGTGTTCCGTCGAGCTGCAGGTCCAGGTGGTCGAGGACTTCGTTCTCCCCGCCGACGCGGGGGTGTTCCGTTGAGCTTCCCCTCCACCGACAGGCCACCGCGGTTCTCCCCGCCGACGCGGGGGTGTTCCGACCGACGCCTGACACAGACCTCCCAGCCCGAAGTTCTCCCCGCCGACGCGGGGGTGTTCCGGCCCGCGACCAGGTGCGGCGCAAGAAGAACGAGTTCTCCCCGCCGACGCGGGGGTGTTCCGGCCTGGCGGTGGTTCTGGGATGCCTCGGAGATGTTCTCCCCGCCGACGCGGGGGTGTTCCGAAGATCGGGCCGCTCCCGGTGTGGGCGTGGGCGTTCTCCCCGCCGACGCGGGGGTGTTCCGCGATGGCGGTCGTCGCCGCCGAACCGAGCTGCGTTCTCCCCGCCGACGCGGGGGTGCTCCGGCCCGCGAGGGTGGCGTAGTGACGACCAGAGCGTTCTCCCCGCCGGCGCGGGGGTGTTCCGGCGCGGGGCTGAATGCGATCTGGAGCCGCGCATCCTCCCCAGATCCATGCCGTCAGCACATCTGGCTCTCCGGCCACCGGCGCCACTGCGACAGCATGCGCGCTGGACTGCCATGGTCGGACTCGTGGTCGCCGACAGATCGGGCCGACCATGGCCGTCTCCCAAGTACTCGGCAGCAACACGCAATCGCGGATATACAGCGGCAATCGGCAACTCACTGTGTAGGCGGCCGCGGCCCGATACGAGATCCGACTGTCGCGGAACAACCCATTGGCGATCTGCGTGTACTAATCGGCCACCATTAGCCGGGGCAGACCCTGGTTCCTGAGCTGCTCACGACGGCGCCCTGGGCACAGGCCATGCACGGTGGCTATAGCGGGCTACCACGCCCCCTGGGGTCGGTCAGTCGGCAACGTGGCCTTCTCGCTGCTGTGGTCGGGGTCCTGGTCAGGCCGACCAACTCCTCCCCAGCACGATGCGCAGTGGTTGCGCAGTTCAGCCGCTGAAGCACGGCGTTGTCTTGCGCACAACCGGGGGTCTGGATGCGCATGTGGCCTCGCGGGTTGGGTGGTGTCGTTGTGCGCATTTGCGTACGCCACTGGGCACGGTATGCCGAGGCGGTGTGCGCGTGACCCGGTGACGGGGTGGTGACGTGCATCGCAGTGACCACCGACTGCCCCACCTGGGACCCATGGTCGGGGCTGTGGTCGGGGCGACCATGGCTTCGACCATGGGCGTTGTATCCGCATCGTGACCGTGGTCGGGATCTGGTGGTCGGTGGTCGGGTCGGGGGTGACGGGTTTCCTCAAGGTCAGCAATCACATGTTCTGACCTGGGAGTTTGACCATGTCTCCTGGCAAGCAGGCTTCGCAGAGCGAGGCCAATGTTCCGATGGTGGGTGGCGCTCGCTTAGAGGCGATGCGGCGCCGCGTTCGCCTCTCACGCTTGGCGGTCTGGACGGTCATCGCGGCTGGCCCTCTCGCCCTGGCCGTCGCCATCACCTCCACCCCAGCCACCGTCGAGGCGGCCGCCTCGGCCAAGCCCACTCTCGTGCGTAGCGCGGCCACCGCCGTCCCGGCCGGCTATGCGCAGTTGTTCGTCAACGCGTGGCTGCGCAGCAAAGCTGATGATGCGGGGACTGCGCAGGCTCGTCTTGCGCAGTCGATGGCGCCTGATGTCGAGTTGCCCGACCTAGTGGCGGGTGCGCAGTCGCAGCCGGAGTCTGTGACTGCGGTGCGCAGTGCGCAGCGTGGCGGCGTGTGGTCGGTGACGGTGGCTGCGCAGTACGCCGACGGCTCGGTGCGCTACTACGCCGTGCTGGTGTCTGTGGACCGCTTGGGTACTTCGTTCGCTGTGATTGGTGCGCCCAGCGTGGTGGCTGGTCCGGTCGGGGCCGAGGTGCCGAAGGCTCCGTACGGTGTGACGGTTCCGGTAGGCGATCTGTCCTCCGCTGTGGGGGAGTTCCTGGCCGCGTATTTGACCGGTGCTGGCGAGGTCGACCGCTACCTCGCGCCGGGTGTAACGCTGTCGCCGGTCTCCCCTGCCCCATACACGGCGGTCCCTGTCACTCGGGTGGCGGCCGTCGAGGAGGGGGCGGCCGCCGAGACGGTGCCGGCTGACGGCACGAGGGCGCATGTCCTTGCATCGGTGGAAGCCCGGGATGCCGGCGGGCGGTGGCCGTTGGCGTATGAGCTCGTGCTCAAGGCTCGCTCCGGTCGCTGGGAAGTCGCAGCGCTTGAGTCTGGGGCTGTTGGGGGTGTGCGGTGAACACGGTGCACGGTGTCTTGCTCGCCGGGCAGTTGGATGACCTCGGCAACTCGTGGATCAACATGTTCAAGGAATGGGCGACCAAGGGGCTGCAGGCTGGTCTGATCGTTCTCGTCGTCGTGATCATGATTCAGAAATTCAGTCTCAAGGCGGGCATCGGCGCCCTACTGCTGATGATCATCGCCCTCGGGCTGTACAACTCCCGCGACAGCCTCGCCAGCATGTTCGAGGATGAGGTGAAGAACCCGGCCAAGAGCGCACCTGCCATCTCCAGCATCATCCGGTCCGGATCCCCCTCATCCCACGACCACACGCTGGGGGCCGGAGGTTGGCTGTGACCGCGACTGCGGCGCGGGCGAGCCGCTTCTACACTTCCGCTCGCCGTCATCCCTGGGTCTTGGGCAAGGTCGCCGACTGGAGAATCCCGCTCGGCCCGTACACCCCTGCGCAGATCGCGGTCGCGGTCGGCGGCGGCTTCCTGTTGGTGAAGACCATCAGCTGGTGGTCGTGGATGGGGCCGATCCCCATCATCGGGTGGGCACTAGCGATCTGGGCGGTGCGGCGGCCAACCATGCGGGGCCGCGCGCCGATGCAGGCTGCTGTGGGCTGGCTGCTGCTTGGCTGGCAGCCGAGGGGAGGACGGATCGGCGGGCGGGCCGCCCGCGATCGTGCGCCCCGGCCGCTGCTCGCCAGCTTCACCATCGAGGGCGCCTCCACTCAAGAGTGCACCGTGCAGGCCGCTCCATCCCAAGCGGCTCGCCAGCACGCTCTTCGGGCGCCGCTTGAATGGCCAGCCTCCAGATCCCGGTCCCTATACGGCGGCACGCAACCGGCTGCTTCATGGGCGCCGGCGAGTCCGGTCTCGGGTGTGCAACTGCTGATCGCGCTCGCCCAGCAGAGGAAGGGTGTGCAGTGAGGGTTTCGATCCGTCACATAGCTGGGCACCTGGTGTGGTCGACGCAGGGCAGCGTATGGGCCCTTTACCGTCTCCACCCCAGCCCGGACGCACGCGGACAGCGCGAAGAGAACGTCCAGGGCACCCATATGCCCGCTGCCGTCCGTGACGAACAGCTCGCCAAAATAACGCACTTGGTCCGCTCCCTGTCCGGGGCGCCACGGCTGTTCGGTCTGTGCGCGCAGGTTGACCCGGGGGAGATCGCCCTGCGGATGATCGAGGGCATCGAGCCGATCGCGCAGACTGTGGGTGCGGGCCCGCATCCATGGGTGGAGAACGTCGAGGCCGCTCTGGATCTGCTGAACGGCCAGGAAATGCACTACCGCACCCTTTGGCTGGCTGTGCCCCTGCAGAGCGACACCACCGGAGTGCGGGTGTCGGCATCCCTGGGAGCGGCGTGGGCTGAAATCGCGCCGATGCTCGGCATGCGGCCGGCACCCGTCGCGCGGCGCGAGGTGAGCGCCTTCCGTGAGCAGGCATCTCGGGTGGAGGCCGCGCTCTCTGGCGGTGTTGCCTTTCGCCCGGCCCACCCGGCGGAAATCGTGTGGATGGTCCAGCATGCCTTGCACCGTGGGCTCGCGGAACCGTTGCTGGCTGAGGCTGAGACCAGCGAGCTGTACGGCGGGCGTGTCCAAGGCGGGGTGCTGCGTTCTCCCAGCTATGCAGATCTCGGCCAGGTCCGCCTGCAGGAAGGCGGAATCGGCCCGGACCTCGACGACGTCGACGGCCTGAAGAGCGCGGACCGGATCACCAGGTCGGGTCGCGGGGCTTGGTGGCGGATGAACACGGGATCGCCGCTGGGGCGGCGTTGGCTGCAGGTCGAGTCCGACAACGGGATCGGCTACCAGGCGCAGGTGGTGCTGGCCGAGTGCCCGCCCGCGGTCAGTCAGGACGCCGCGGATCTGTTCGCCCAACTGGAGGGCCTGGATTTTCCCGTCGACTACACCGTCGACCTGGCGCTGGTGCCGGCGGAGACGGCCCGGGACCAGGTGCGACGCAAGAAGAATGAACTGATCGACCAGGCCGACCAGTATGACGCCCGACCGACAGGCATGCCTGCTTCGCTCACGGAGGCTGCCCGCGATCTGGGCGAGCTCGACGCTCGCTTGTCGCGCACGAGCGTGGAGGTCGAGGTGCAGTCGGTGACCGTGCTGACGGTGTGGGGTCCGAGTGCCGCCGCGTGCGACGCCAGGGCCCGGGCTTTGGTCGCGTTGCTCGGCGGCGCCAACTACCGGGCGGTGCGTCCAGCTGGCCTGCAGGAGGCGTTGTTCACTCTGGGGCTGCCCGGCACCGTACGGCCGGGCGTGGTGCGGGAGTTCACCCAGCATCAGGTCAGCGAGGACTGGGCGCTGGGCGGGGCATTCGCCGCGTCGGAGGTCGGCGACCCGAACGGCATGTTCCTGGGCATCGACCTGGACCGAGGGACGACGCGCCCTGTGATGATCAATGTGGCGGACGCTCCGAAGGTTGATGCCTCGGCCTCGATGGGCATCGTCGGGGATCTCGGCGCGGGCAAGAGCGTGCTGCAGAAGCTGATCGCCGAAGCGGTCTGGGCACGGGGCGGCTGCGCGATCTGTATCGACCGCACTCCCGTCCGGGAGTGGGCGACGTTTGCCCGGACCGCAGCCGCGGGCCGTGTACAGATCATTGATGCCGCCCAGGCTGAGGTGTCCATCGACCCGCTGCGTATGTTCGACGGCCCGGTGGGCCGCCACTACGCCCTGTCCTATCTCACCCTGCAGCTCGGCATCGGGCCGATGAGCACCAGCGGGGAGGTTCTGCACCATGCCGTCGAACAGGTCGCCGCGGGTCCACAACCGTCCATGCACCGTGTTCTTGAGGTCCTTGAGGAAATGACTACACACGAGGCGGGCAAGCGAAGAGACGCCGCGACCACCCTGGCCGGTCTCATCCGCGTCGTCGCCACCAATCCCCTGGCGAGGATGGTCTTCGACCCAACGCTGCCGTCCGTCAGGTTGGATGCCTCCAGCGCCTCCGACATGATCGTGATCACCACGACCGGTCTGAAATTGCCGCCAAAAGCTGCGTTCGACAAACCTGAGGTCCTGCATCAGCAGCCGTTGGAAGCCCTGATCGGCCGCGCGGTGCTCTACTTGATCGCAGCAATCGCCCGGCAGACCGCCTTTGCGGACCCCGACCGGTTCACAGCCGTGGTCCTGGACGAGCTGTACTGGTTGACCTCTTCCGCTGAGGGCACCGCTCTCGTGCACGAGATTCTCCATGACGGCCGCAAACACGGCGCAGGCCTTCTAGCTGGCTCGCATGACGCCGCCGAACTCGGCCCCGACCGCGGATTGATGGCCTACCGGGCGCTTGCCCGCACCGCCGACCGCGACCGTGCCCGCCGCGGCCTGGAGTTCATCGGGCTCGATCCGGACGACGGCGAGCTGCTGCGGATGGTGACCACCGGCCTGTCCCCCGTCGGGCAACGCGGTCGCGAAGGCGAGTTCCTCATCGCGTGCCCGCGGCAGAACACTGGCCGCGTCAAGGTCGTCATCCCCCGCATCGAGCGGATCTCCGCTGCCATCACCACTACCCCGGGACGCCACACCACCGCGCCCGTGTCCGCACCGGGCGACCGTCCGAAGGACGTGCGATGACCTCTTTCGCGCCCAACCGTTCCGGGCGCCTGGCTGCAGCAGCGAGTGCTCTCACGGCGATCGCTGTCGCCGTCGGCGTGCTCGTCCTGGCGCTCGGGGCGAGTCTGCCGGAGACCTGGTGGCCGCGCACCGGCCAAGCCTTCGCCACCAACGCCGCCCATACGCCGGCAGATGTGTGCGATCGAATAATCGGTCCGGCCAAGGCGTACTGCGAGCACGGCCGTCATTCCCCCCGTACCCGATCCACCCAGGGCGACGGTGACGCCGCCGCATGGAGGCTCCTTCCGGCCGCAACGGCAGTGGGGGCGCTCGTGATCTGGCGACGCCGCACGCCTACACGGCAGGGACGGACCTGAAATGCTGCGTCCAAACCGCGGCACGCTGCGCTCGACCAGCTTCGTTCTGTTGCTCACCGCTGTATTCATCATGGTCAACAGCCAGGTCGTGTACGCGGCCAACAGCACAAGTGACCGTGGAGACCTGCTGTCCCCGTTGAACATCACCTCCTCCGAGGGGGTGCCGATCAACGGGTACGAGCTGAACGCTTCTGGCGGTTCCGTCTTCGCGTTCAAGACGCAGGCCCTGGCCTTCGCGATATCTGGTCTGTTCACCCTGATCCGGCTGCTGGTCGGGCTGGCGGGGTGGGCGATCGAGTTGGCGTTTCGTTTCCCGCTGCTGAAGATCCTGATCCATCCGGCGCAGAAGGTCGCGGACACCTACGACCACGTGGTCGTCGATGAACTCGGTCTGAAGGGACTGCTGCTGGCCTGGGCGTTCGTGTTCGCCGCCTTCATGATCGTGCGTGGCAAGGTGGGCCGCGGCCTGGGCGAAATCTTCCTGACCTTGCTGATCGCGGCGTTCGCGGCATCCGCGTTTGTGCGCCCCGACTACCTGCTCGCGCAGGACGGCCCGCTAGGTCAAGGTGAGCAGGTGGCCGCGGAGGTCGCGCAGCAGAGTGTCAACTCCTATGACTGGGGCGGCAAGCTCGTCGGCTTGGGGCCGTGCGATGGCATGGCCGGCAACGCTGAGCTCAAATGCCTGGGGCGTGTAGGCGAGGGGCCGGTCTCCGCCGCCGAGGTAGCTCGTCCGATCCAGGATTCGATCACGAACGCGTTGATCGTCAAGCCGTACATGCTGCTTCAGTACGGGCGCATCCTCGACCCGGCCAAGGCTGCCGACCGTAAGGCGTACGCCGTCCACCTGAAGTGGGTGACCGGCGGATACATGCCCAGTGATGGACCCCCCTCGGAGAAGGCGAAGGACGCCTGCAGCAAGATCCACGGTCCGGTCAAGAAGTACTGCGAACGCGGCATCGACAAAAGACAGGGTAAGGCAAGCAACGATCTGCCCGAACTGACCCCGGGAGGTGAACTCCTCAATGCCTCCAACGCACTCGTCACCGACGACGACCAGGCATTCGCCGGGTTCCTAGCCGACATGAAGAAGGCTGGTCCGGTCGGCAAGTCGTGCGCCGCCTACGCCGACAAGCCCACCTGGTGGCGGGTCGGCGGCGCCGCTCTGCTGCTGATCGCCGCGTTGTTCATCTGCGGCATGCTGCTGTCTTCCGCGATTGTGCTGCTGGGCACCCAGGGAATCTGCGTGGCTGCCGCGGCCGCCGGCGGCGTCACGTTCATCGCGGGCATGCTGCCCGGTCCGGCGCGCCAGAGCGTGTGGAAGTGGCTGTCGCTGTGGGGAGTCGCGGTCATCGCCCTGGTGGGCGTGTGCGCGTTTGTGCCCTTCTTCGGTATCGCTGTGGATGCCACGATCACCAACGGGCCCGACCTGATGGTCGAGCGGATTCTGCTGATCGACGTGCTCGCCATTGCCGGTGCCGCAGGGCACCGGCGACTGCTGACGGGCATCACGTCCTTTGGCCGGCGGATGGCGATGCGGATGCGCTACGCCAAGGTCGGCGGCACCCACCTGCCCGGCGATACCAGCGAACTCGGCGCAGCGCTCGCTATGAACTCTCCTGCTGCGCTGGGCGGTTACGGCGGGGGCTTGCGGGCGCTGTCCGGTGGCGGGGGCGGCCGGTTCGGGATGCTGGGCACCCGCCAGCGCCTGATGGGCGCCCTCGCCTCCCTCACCGACGGGGCGGGCATGCCTGCCGACCCGGGCGGGATACTGGCCGATGCGAGTGCCGAGGCCCGACGCGGGCTGGCCCCGCTCACGGCTGCTGCGGCGGTGGGCGGACTGGGTGCGCGGCTCGGGATCAAGGGCGGCCACTGGCTGCTGATCGGCCGGCGCCCGGACCGGGAGCAGTTAGCCAAGTGGCGCAAGCCCACCGCCGACAGCGACCCGGGCGTGAGCGGACCCTCAGACAGCGCGAGCGGCGGTTCGGGCGGTTCGGGGCCGCGTCGGCCCGCAGGCCCGCCCGACCGGTATCGCACTGAGCAGGGGCAGGTGGTCGACCGCAGCAGCGGCCAGATATTGCACGACCAGAACAGCGATCGCACTCTGCTGTCGACGCGGGCTCACAACCGGCTGGTGCGCTTTCGCGGGTACCGGATCCTCAACCGGGGTGGACGGGCCGCATACGGGGCGACGGTTGGTCTGCCGGCCAATGTCCGCCGAGCACAGGCGGGGGCATCGCGCTACTCCCAGGACGCCCGCCAGCAGGTGCAGGTATGGGGAAACACCGTCCGTGAGGACGGCCGGGCCTGGGCGGATTCAGGGCGTCATGTGGCGCGTGTCGTGCGGGAGAACAGCGACATTGGGGGCCCTGGTCCCTTCGCCAGCCGCCGCCTGCCGACCGCAACCCAACCAGCGGCTACAGCCACCCCGGCCACCCCGGCACCCTCGGGTGGCCCTTCAGGCCGGCCCTCCCCTGCTCCACCGCCTCCCGCCACGCGCGCAGGCGCTCCGGCCACCACTCCTTCCCCTGCGCCGCTCCCTCGCCGCAACAGGTCCACGCCGCCGCCCGATCCCGGCCGGCCGCTTCCTCCCGGGGCCACGAACACGCGCAGTAGTGCACGCGATGAGGCGCGCAAGCGGATGCGGGAGTTGTTGCAGCGCACCGCGGCGGACGCCGAACGGCTGCGCCAGACGCGCGACGGACTGAGGAACGAGAACGGTGAGGACGCGTGAGGCCGCCCGGGCGTCGCCTGCGGCGGTGGGGCTGCATGGTGGCGCTGTTGATGTTCGCTGCCGCGTGCTGCGCGGCGCCGGTAGGGAACGCCATCAGCGCGTACGTCGCATTGAAGACGGGTGCGCAGGACGACGGCGGGATCGCCGAGGGTGGCAGCGCCGCGGACATCCCTGCCCGGATGCTGAGCGCCTACAAGAAGGCGGTCCAGCAGGTCGGAACGTACGTGCCGAAGTGCCGGGGCATGGGCTGGCCGGTGCTCGCCGGGATCGCCAAGGTCGAGTCCAACCATGCCATCGGCAGGAACGTCGCCGACAACGGTGACATCCGCCCGAAGATCTACGGGGTGCTCCTCAACGGCTCCGGCGCCGGCGGGAACACCACCGTCTTCCCCGACACCGACGGCGGCAAATGGGACGGCACCGCGAACGGGGAGCGCGCGGTCGGTCCGTTTCAGTTCCTGCCCTCCACCTGGGAGGGGATCGGCAAGGACGCCAATGGGGACAAGGTCGCTGACCCGCACAACGCTGACGATGCCGCTCTCGGGGCCGCGATCTACCTGTGCGGCGGCGGCCGTGATCTGACCAAGCCGGCGCAGTTGAAGGCCGTGATCTTGCAGTACAACCACTCGGACGCGTACGTAGCGAACGTGCTGGGCTGGATCGACCAGTACACGCAAGCCGCCAAGGACCCCAGCCTGAAGAACGTCTCGAAAAGGGTCCGCGCCGTCGTCGAGGCGGCGCTCTCCCAGCGGGGTGTCCCCTACTCGTGGGGTGGCGGCAGCGCCCAGGGCCCATCAGCGGGGATTTGCTGCTCGCCCAGTGGCAAGAGCGGCGCCAGCATTCGGGGCTTCGATTGTTCGGGGCTGACCTTGTACGCGTACGCCAAGGTCGGCGTCCGCCTGCCGCGGACGGCGGCCGCGCAAGCCGGTGTCGGCCGGCGGATACCTGCCCGTCTGGGCACCGGTGCCCTCAAGCCGGGTGACCTCGTCTTCTACGCCTACGCCCCCGGGCGTGATTCCACGATCTATCACGTCGGTCTGTACATGGGCAGCGGTCAAATGATCAACGCCGCCCGCCCTGGTACTGCCGTACGGCTGGACTCCGTAAGCACCATGTCGGGCTATGCGGGGGGAGCACGGCTGCTGTGACCACGACCGCGCGCTCGCCGCGTCTGCTGGTGCTGAGCACCGTCGTCCTCGCCGTCGTCGGCGTCGTGCTGCTGGGCGTACCCCACGGTCAGCAGCCGTCGGCGCCGATCCCGGTGACGCCGTCTGGCGCCCACGCGGCCACAAAGCCGTCGCCGACTGTAACGGCTCCCTCTACCGGCCAGCCGGCCACGACCGGGACGCCATCGACAGCATCCGTGACACCGGCCGAACCGGCCGCCCTCCCCTCCGCGCTGCCGCCGCATGGCGAGGGCGTGGCAGGCGACCCGGCCATCCAGCAGTCACTGCAGGCAGCCTGGCCTGCCGACCTTCCCGCTGCCGACGAGCAGCAGTTGCTCGCCCTTGGCCGGTCGCTGCTGCGCGCGGACGCCACCGGCACCGGCCGTGCCCGGTGGCCGCGCGTCTTCAGGAACCCGGACCAGGCGCTGGCGCCCGCGTTCGCTGCTGCCGGTTTCCGTGTCCAGGCGGTCATCGCCCGGCGCGACGGTGCGGCCGACCGGGCGGTGGTGCATCTGGTGTGGGCGGGTGCCGACCGGGGCGGCACATTCACCGACGGCCGCATCACCGACCTGTATTTCACCCGCACGAGTCCGGAGAAGGGAGTTCACACGTGGAATCCGCAGCCTCGGCACTGACTGCCACGGCGCCAGCCGGCCCTGTCGTCGGCCTGCTCACCAAGCTGGTTGCCGCAGCCGACTGGCTGGGCGCTCACTGGTACCTCCTTGCGGCGGCCGCAGCCATCACGGCGGTGGCCAGGGAGGCGGTGGTGCGCCGCTATGCGGCGCGGGCCTCGTCGCAGCGCATGGCGGTGGAACTGGTGGCCAGCCGACACTTCGAGCCGAGCATGGAGGAGATCTTCCGCCACGGCCTGCAACTGTCCCGCGCATCGGCCGCTGTGGCGTGGTGGACGCCCCGCCGGGCCAGAACGGTGCAGATCCGGCTGCGTGCGGACGGGACCGCCCCGCTGCGCTACCGCATCGAGGGCCCTGCCTTTAGTGAACGACTGCTGTCCATCAGCCCGTTCGGGCCGGACGTCATGGTCACCCCGGCCACGCCGATCGTCGACTCGCCGCGCAAGTACACGGTGCGCGCGGAGTTCGTTCTGCGGGGCAAACCGGCGGCGCCGCTGCGGGAGGTGCCGCTGGAGCCGGACCCGTTGCAGCCGCTCGTCGATGCGGTGTCCGACCTGAAGGCGGAGCTTGGCGACCTCGCCGAGATCCGGCTCGACATCCAGCAAGCTTCCCGGTGGCTTTTGCGTCTACGGCGTCGTCAACTGCTGGCCGGCGCGCACCAGGCCGCCCGCGCCGAAGCGCAGCGATCCGCCCGCTGGCTGCGTCACGGCGCGGATTCGGTGCTCGCGCACCTTCACGAGCAGCTCACCGAGAAAACAACGGCGGGGGCTAGCTCCTCGCGGCGGCTGTTCGTTGCGCCGGCGCCGCGTCGAGTGGACAGGGCGCAGGCCCTGGGCAAGCTCGCCGAAGACGACCAACTGGTCCGGGTGCAAATGCTGGTGGCGTGCCAGGCGGACAAGGAGGGCCGCGCTCAGGCGCGACTCGCGCAGGTGCAGGCCGCGCTGGACGTGTTCGGGGGCCGCTCGCGGTGGGCGATGCGCGGCCGGCAGGTGGGTCCGTGGCGGGTGGGTGCCGATCACTGGCTGAACCGGTCCAGTTTCGAACGTCGTTGGCGACTGGGGCACTGTCAGCCGCCGCGCCCGAACTGGGTACGGATGGAGGAGCTGACCGGTCTGCTCAAGCCCCCCACCATGCATTGCAGGCTGCCGCTCCTCGCTACGGATCTGCCCTCGTTCGCCTTCGGAGACCCGCAGTTGCTGCTGCAGGGCACCTACCGCAGTCCAGACGGGCGGGAGCGTCTGGTGGCCACCTACGCGGACGAGACATTCTTCGAGGTGGGGGTCGGCAAGGCTGGCGGCGGGAAGACGGAGCGGGCCCTGGCACAGGCGATCGGCTGGGCACACGCCGGCGGCGGGCTGATGTTCATCGACCCCCACCGCGACTCCTGGCCTCGCGCCATGACGTTCCTGGCCCACGAGTCGCTGATGGACCGCATCACGCTGATCGACCTCAACGGGCTCGGCCCCTGCCCGCGGGTGAGCTCATGGAACCCGATCAGCATGCAGCACGGCCAGGCCCCGCACGAAGTCGTCGAGGCGATCACCGACGCCTACGCCTCCGCGCTCGGCTGGGACGACGCGACCGCCCCACGCGCGATCACGATCCTGACCGCCGCTTTGACCGTCTTGGTCGCGGTCAATGCGGCCGCCTGCCGATCCGGGCGGCCACAGGACCAGGCCACACTTTTTCAGATAAGGGCGCTGATCACCGATCCAGCATTTCGGGCAGCGGCGCTCGCCGTCGCAGAAAACGGCATCGACGAGGAAACCCGCTCCTGGTGGCGGACCGTGCACCCGACGCTGCCGCCCGATGCGAGCGCAGTCGTCCTCAACCCCATGGTCCGCCTGGCCGCCAACCCGGTCACCCGCGCGTTCCTGGGCCAGCCGGCCGGCATCTACGACATCCGCACGATGATGGACTCGAGAAAGATCGTGTGGGTGTGCCCGGGTGGCAACGGGCCCACCGACCGCCTGCTCACGGCACTACTGGCGCGTGATCTGCTGCGGGCGGTGCGCTCGCGCCGCGACCTCCCCCAAGAGCAACGGGTGCCGTTCCGCCCGTACTTCGACGAGTTGATCACGCTGACCGGGCCGGCACCGGAGACCATCGCCGCCATGTTCGAAGACTTCCGCAAATACCGCGTACACGTCCACGGCATGACCCAGCTGCTGGCCCGCCTGCCCACGCCGGTGCGGCTCTCCCTGATGCAGAACGCGTCCACACTGGCCACCACCGCCGGGTCGACGTCCGCGATCGCTCCAGTCACCGCCGAGTGGGGCAACGACCCCAGCCCCGAGCGCGTCGCCACCATGGAGCGCTTCTCGCACTACCTGTCCATGAACGTCCACGGCCGCCGCATCGGTCCGGTGAAAGTCCGCGGCCCGCACCTCGACACCGTCTTCGCCGCCCAGGCCCGCCCCCAGCAGATCCCCGATCTAGAGCGCGCCGCTCTCACAAACGCCGATGCCCGCCCCTTGTCCGAGCTGACCGAACACGCCACTGGGCAACTGGCGCGCGTCGCCGCGTTCCTTGCAGAACACGCCCCCACCGCACGCCGAGTCCATCTGTCGAAGGGATACGAATGACCACCACCCGACCCCCGCAGGACATCACGGCCGCGGACGGATTCACACCCAGCCCCGTAGAGCCCCTCGCCCACCAACTGCTGGCCACCCTGGCGCAGCACCGTATGGCCACCACCCACCAGCTGCACGTCCTGCTGCGTCCCGACCGCACCCGCCAGTCGGTGTCCCAGCAGCTCAACACCCTGCGCCGCGAACACATGGTCGGCTTCGCCGTACTGCCCCAGTCCCACCGCAGCCGCGTCTGGTACCTCACCCCGAAGGCCGCACGACTGACCCGGGACTGGCCCGCGCTACGCGGCCGCCCGCCGTATCCGATCACCTCCAGCAACGCTGTATCACTCAAGACCCCGCACACGCTCACCGTTCTGCGGACCCACCTGGCATTCGTCGCTGACGCCCGCCGTCACGGCGACGAACACGGCCACCTCGACTGGACCCCCGAGGTCTCCCACGCGATCGGTGAAAGAGAACGAGTCATCGCCGACGCCGTCATGCACTACACCGTCACCAGCGGCGAACACCGCCGCAAACTAAGGGCCTTCATCGAAGTCGACCGCACCACCATGAGCAGCGAACGCCTCGCGGCAAAGCTAATCGAATATGCACGCCTGTGGTCCTACGAGCCCCCAACAACAGGCCGCCGCCGCTCCAACGGCCCGGCCTGGCTGCGCTGGTACCCGCTCTTCCCTCGCGTCCTGTTCGTACTCACCGGCGCCACCCCAACGACCCTGCGCAACCGGATCAGCGACCTCCAGGCCATGGTCACGCAGCACCCCCTCGTGGCCACGCTGGCCGGCCAAGTACCGCTGGGCGCAGCAGTCCTGGACGACATCGAACACCAAGGCCCCAGAGGCGATGTCTGGGTACCCCTCATCGGCGGCGAGCCCCAGTCATGGACGGAACTGTGACTCGCCAGTCTGTCGCGAGTGGATGTCGCAGCCGTACAACTACCCCACAAACCACTTGATATTTGCTTACGCGAACTAGTATTTTACATCCACACAAGGCGGCATGCGATCTCAACTGCCAAACGAGCAGCGAACTTAGGAATGTCAGATGAAGCAGGACACTGACACTATTCGCAACAACGAAGGGCGGAATTGACAAGGGGATGGCCTGCCAGAACGCAGGCCACTACACAACGCGAGCGTCGGCACCGGCAAAGACGGCGGACACCCCGCCCCGGACGACCTCAACCCGCCGCACCTTGGATTCCCGGGGCGGGCCGTCGCGCTCGACACCGGCGCGATCGCCGTGCGCTCGAACCCACCCATCCTCTCCATGACAGCGGCACCACCCCAGGCCACCTCGTCCGGAAAGAACCGGTCAGCCGAAACTTCTGAGTAAAGCCACACAGCTACAAATCGACTTTCAGCTTCGGAAGTGACCAAATATGTCCCGAGTTACGCATGTGAACTGCCTAACTGAGGTGGGAAGTTGACTGACGTAAACGTAACCTGGCGATCACTCAGCATTACCGCAGCTCGACCAAGCCGCGGTTCTGTGCCCCCGCATGTCGGAGGTGCAGGGGGAGATCTCAACCGCACCGCGTCGCACGGGGAGACAACGTGACAGCTACGCAACGACGTACATCTGGGTCCACTTTCTCCGCGGTTCACACCCGGAAGCACATAGCCGCGGTGATTCTCGCCAGCAGTCTGCTGGCGGTGGCTGGATGCAGCGACGGTGAACCGGACTCGTCGTCCAAGCCCAAATCCACCCCGCCGACCGCCTCACCGTCCTCCAGCTCCCCTGTCGACACCGAGGACACTGCCGTTATTGCGGCGTACACCAACTCCTGGAACGCACACACTGCGGCCTACAGCAAGGCCTCCTCCGCAGGCACTGGCCTGAAGCAGAACACGACCCTCGAAGCCTTGGCCGACATCGAGAACAACCTTGCAGTCATGCGCAAGGCCGGACAAGTGACCGTGGGGAGGCCAGTGCTCCATCCCAAAGTCGTCAAGGTTGCTGATGCCAAGATCCCCACGGCCATAGTCACAGACTGCGTCGACACCACGAACTGGACCCTGATCGACAAGGCCTCGCAGAAGAAGGTCTCGCTGCCAACGACGCGGCTCATCAAATACGTCAGTACCGCGACGCTTGAAAAGTGGGGGACAAAGTGGATGGTCACGAAGTTAACCGCTCAAGACCAGGCATGTTAGCCCGTCATCTCGGATTACTCGCCAGCGCTCTCGTTCTGACTTCAGTGGGCACCGCCCACGCTGGCGATGATCCACATGTTGGGACAGGTGACTGCTACATCACCGAGTTCTGCGTCAGTGTCGGGGTCGGTGACAAGACTGATGGCCGCAGCGGGCAGGCGGAGGGCTCCCAGGGCGACGGCAACAGCACGATGCAGTGCAAGTACACCAAGGTGGAACCGAAACCTCCGGCCAACCATCCGGCCTGGAAAGGCAAAGACCCCAAGAAGAACGACCTGTACCTGATGGAGTGCACAGACGGCGGACAGACCAACCCGGCCAACTTCGTCGTCGTGCCGACCGGTCAGAATCCCGTGCCGCAGGTCGACCCTAAGGTGCTGGCCCAGCGGGCGGTGGACTCGATGACGCTGCTCGGTCCTGCCATCGCCAGCCCGCGAGTCTCTGGGAAGTACACGGTGGGTGTCCCGATGTGGATGTGGGTCAACCAAAGCGCCACAACGTTCGGGCCGAACAACGCGTCCGCGTCGGCAGGCGGGGTCACCGTCAGCGCGACGGCACAGGTGTCGAAGATCGTGTGGACGATGGGCGACGGTGCCTCCGTGACCTGTAGTGGTCCCGGTACGCCCTACACGGCATCCGCCGGCATGGCCCAGTCTCCGACTTGCGGACACGTGTACTCCAAGACCTCTGCTGGTGGCCAGAGCGGCAAGTTCCCGGTGACCGCGACCTCGACGTGGACGATCAATTGGCAGGGCGGCGGACAAGCCGGTCAGCTCACCGAGGTTCGGCAAACCAACGTGCAGGTGGCGGTCGGCGAGGTCCAGGTTGTCAGGTAGGGCCACCGAAAGGAGTACGACGTTGAGCAAGACGAAGGAATCAACAGCGGTGGCCGACCGTGGGCTGCCGCAGCAGACCAGCGGGGCTGGCCCTGTGAGCCCGCCTCGGGTGTCGGCGCGTCGGCGCCGTCCGGGGGTGATCGCTTTGTCGCTGGCGCTGATCGCGGCTGGTGGTGCCGGTGTGGCGGTCCTGCTGCTGCAAGTCGGGCACCGTACTGAGGTAGTCACGGTGGTCCGTGACGTGCAGGTCGGTCAGGTTCTCACCGAGCAGGACCTGGGCAAGGCGTCGATCGCCCTGGACCCGGCGGTGAAGGCGGTGCACGTCAGTGACCTGGATCAGGTGGTGGGCAAACGGGCTGCCGTAGAGCTGCGGCCTGGCTCGCTCCTGGCCCCCTCGCAGGTGACCAAGGACAACCTCGTCAAGGCAGGTGAGCAGTTGGTGCCGATCGGGCTCAAACCTGAGCAGATTCCGGCGACGGTACTAGTGCCAGGTCAGAAGGTTCAGCTGGTCCATGTGCCTGCGCAGGGTGAGACCGAGACGGACAAGGCATCGGATAGTCCGCCGCGGACGCTGCCTGGCCGGGTTGTGAAGGCTTCCGACGCGGCGCCGGGTACGGGTGTTGTGGTCGTTGACGTCGCCACGTCGGCCGATGACGGGCCGACTGTCGCGGCGTGGGTGGCGGCCGGCACGCTGCGTATGGTCCTCGCTGCTCCGGATGGCCGCTGATGGCGGTGATAGCACTCGCTGGGTGCAGCGGTGCGCCCGGTGTGACGACGAGTGCGCTCGCGTTGTTGCTGGCTTGGCCGTTGGAGCCGGGGCGGCGGATGATTTTGGCCGAGTGTGATCCGGATGGCGGGGCGGTACTGCACGGTTTGTTGCAGGGCACGCTCGGTGACCGCTATGGGTTACCCAATCTGTCGGTGGCGGCCCGGAAGGGAGAGTTCGGCGAGGCTTTCTGGCGCCAGTTGATCGACTTGAACGGTGAGGACAGTGCGCCCGACGCGTCGCCTGACCGGCTGCTGTTGCCGGGCATCACTGATCCCGCGCAGGCCGCGAGCTTGAGCCCGGTGTGGAAGTCGCTGGCGAAGATGTTCCGCGGTATCGAGTCGGAACACGGTCACGACGTTCTGCTGGACCTTGGCCGGCGCGGCGCGTTCGGCCCTTCCGGTGTCCTGGCCGAGCAGGCCGACGCGGTGCTGGTGGTGGTGCGCAACACCCTGCGCTGCCTGCAGGCCGCGCAGGGGCGGGTGCGTCAGCTGGAGGAGCAGGTGGGGGACGTCGGGCTGCTGGTCATCGACGAGGGCCCCTACCCGGCGGGTGAAGTTCAGCGGGTGCTGCAGGCTCCGGTGGTGGCCACGCTGCCCTATGCACCGAAGGATGCCCGTGTGCTGTCCGACGGTGATGAGCAGCCGCGGCATTTCACGAGGTCGAAGTTGATGAGGGCGGCACGAACGACTGGCGCCCTGCTGGTGCAGCGGGCCGCTGTACGGCGTGCGCGCCTTGATCCGCGTGCCGCGTTCGCTTCGGGAGTTCCTGATGCGCGGTAAGCCTTTGCACGCTGACCCGACGGTGGCTCCGCCGCTCGGTCCCCGTCCGGCCAAGGTGGCATCTGCTGGTACGGCCTCGAGTACGCGCACGCTGGGCAGCTCGGCGCCGCAGGTCACGGTGGACTACCGGGTTGCCCGGCATATCGCTGCCCAGGTGGCCAAGCAGCGTGAGGAATTACTGAAGAGCACGCCGGACATGGACCGGGCCGGCGAGGAGCAGCGTTGTCTGGACTGGATCAACGAGGCGGTTGCCTTGTGGTCGGATGCTCAGGCGATGACGCCGCAGCAGGATGAGGCGCTGCGCCGTGGCGTGTATGACCTGCTCTTTAGGGCGGGCCGGCTGCAGCCGTACTTGGACGATGAGCGGGTTGAGGACATCATCATCCAAGGTCCGGGCGAGGTGTGGCTGGACTACGGCGATGGTGAGCGCCGCATGGTCGGGCCGATCGCCGACTCCGAGGAAGAACTCCTGGAGCTGCTGAGGGAGTTAGCCCGGAGTTCTGGGCACAACGAGCGCACGATCTCGACCGCGAACCCGACGCTGGCGCTGTCGTTGCAGGACGGGTCCCGTCTTCAGGCGATTACGGGGCTGGGGCCGATGACGTATGCGGTGATCCGCCGGCACCGGGTCTCCCACGCCGACCTGGATCATCTGGTTCGTCTGGGCACGATCGATCCGGTGCTGCGTGAGTTCCTCGGGGCGTGCGTGCGCGCGGAGAAGAACATCATGATCGCGGGGAAGCAGAAGGCGGGGAAGACGACGCTGCTGCGCGCGATGCTACGCGAGTTCGATCCGGAGTGCCGGTTCGCAACCATCCAGACCGAGGACGAACTGTTCGCGCACTCCAACGGCTACCACCGCCAGGTCGTCTCCCTGGTCGGGCGCGAGTCCAACGGGGAGAAGGACGTCAGTGGCCGCAGCGCCGGCGAGGTCACTCTCTTGGACCTGATGCACCCGGCGTTGCGAATGTCGTTGGAGCGGATCGTGGTCGGTGAGGTTCGCGGACCCGAAGTCGTGGCGATGATGCAGGCGCTGACGAATGGCTCCGGCGGCAACCTGTGCACCATCCACGCCCGGCGCCCGGACATCGTCTTCGACCGGATCGCCGAGTTGTACGCGCTCGCTCAGGACAATCTGTCCGAGCAGCTTGCCTATCGGCAGACCGCGAACGGCCTGGACTTCGTCGTCTACGTCGATATGACGGACGAGACGCAGATCGGCGGCCGCCGTCACCGCTACGTCTCCCACATTCTGGAGTTGACCGGGATCGGTGAGAACGGCCGCCCCGCCACCAACGAGATCTTCTCCCCCGGCAGCGAGTTCGGCGAGTTGCGGGCAGTGCCGCGGATGGACCCGGGCTGTGTCGATGACCTGCGCCGCGTCGGTTTCGACTCCGCCCTTCTGCAGCAGCCCTATGGGGCGTGGGCTGCCCCGCTGCCGCTGAAGGTGGTGGCGGGCCGATGATGCTGCTGTGGGCGCTGCTCAGTGGCATGACGCTGGCCGCCGGGCTGATCGGTGTTGTGGCGGGCGTGGTGGGAACGACCGCTCCACGCCGGGCTCCGCTGTTGCAGCGGTGGCAGGCCCGGCGCAATGGACTTCAGCAGAGCGAGGATGCCCAGCTGCGTCGGCGGGTCCTCACGGCTGCGGCCGTCGTGGTGTTCGTTGGGGTGTGGCTGGTCTCGGGGAACTTCGTGGGCGGTGCACTGCTTGGTGCGGCCACGGTTGGCGTGCCCTGGCTGATCAGCCCGGCGCAGTTGGCGCAGGAACGTATCGGTCAGTTGGAGGGCTTGTCCGAGTGGACTCAGCGACTGGCTGGCCTGCTGCGCCTGGGCATGGGCCTGGAACAGGCAATGATCACCAGCCGGCAGGGGGCGCCGCAGGAGCTTGCCGGGCAGATCACCAACCTGTCCGATCGGCTGCGGCTGGGCTGGCGGCCGCAGGAGGCGCTGCGCGCTTTCGCTGAGGAACTCCACGATGTCACCGCCGACAAGGTAGTCGCCGCGCTCATTTTGTCCGTCAACGATCGAGGTCCGGGTCTGGCGCAGGCGCTGGAGGACCTGGCGGGCACGGTCCGTGAGGAGGTCGCCAAGAAGCGCGCTATCGAGGCGGACCGGGCGAAGCCGCGAACCACGGTGCGATGGATGGCGATCATCACCGCAGGCGTGGTGGTGGCCGGGTTCTTCGTGCCGTCCTACACCAGGCCCTACTCCACTCTGCTGGGGCAGTTGGTGCTGGCCTTCCTGACGGCCGGGTTCGTCGGAGTCCTCGCTCTGATGCGGCAGTTGGGCACCTTCCGCCGTATCCCGCGCTTCCTGGTCACCGACCCGGCCAGCACCGTCCGGCTGCCCGCCCCCGCCGCGGAGGCGGACCTGCTGCTCGAGCCTGGCCGACTGCCCGAGGGAGCCACACCGTGAACCTGCTTCCCGTCGTGGCCGCCGGTGGCACAGTCGGCGCCGGTCTGGCCCTGCTCGTGCGTGAACTGCTGCGTCCCCAGCCTGCTTTGGCGCCCGCGCTCGCGCGCAGCGCGCCTGCGACGTTGACCATGCCCGAGCCGGAGTTGGACCGTGACGAGGTGTGGGGGCGGTGGCTGCTGGCCCGCGTCGGGCGCGTGCCGGGTGTGCGGGTGCCTGCCGTCAACCTGGCGCTGATCGGGCAGGGCCCGGGCCAGTTCATGCTCAAGAAGGTGGCGCTCGCTGCTCTGGGCCTGCTGTGTCCGGTGATCGCAACGATTCCGTGGATCATCGCCGGGGTGGGCTTGCCGTTCTATGTGCCCGCCGGCGTTGGACTCATCGTCGCCGGGTTGCTGTTCATCACCCCAGACCTCGCGGTGCGGGACCAGGCGAAGCGGGCACGGGAGGAGTTCGCGCACGCCCTGTCCGCCTATCTGGACCTGGTCGCACTCAAACGGGCTGCTGATGCCGGCCCTGCGGAGGCGTTGGAGAAGGCCGCCGAGGTCGGTCGCGGCTGGCCCTTCCTGTTTCTGCAAGGTGCTTTGCGCCGGGCCCGGTTGGAGAAGATCCCGCCGTATCAGGCACTCGCGGAATTGGCCGCCGAGTACGACCTGCCCGTCCTGGGTGACGTCGCCGACATCATGCGCGGCTCGGCCACCGATGGGGCCGCCGTCTACAAAGCACTGCGCGCCCGCACCGCCGCGCTCAACGCCGAACTCCTGGCCGATCAGGCCGCGGAGGCGAACGCTGCCAGCGAGAAGATGACCGCCCCGGGAGCCCTGCTCGCTGTGCTGGTGATGTTGCTGATGGCGTTCCCTGCCGTGATCCGCATGCTCACCGTCTGACACACGCCCGACGTGCTCACCACTTGAGAGAGGGAAAGATCATGAGGAACACCGCAGCCCATACTTACCGGGCCGCGTATTGGCTGACGACCCGTCTGCAGGAGGGGCTGGCTGAGGCTAGGCGCCGGCCGGATCGCGGGGATATCAGTACCACGACCGTCATCATCTGGGTGGCTGCTGTGACTGGGGCCGTGCTGATCGCTGGAAGCATCGCTGTCGTGATCGCCAAGTACAACGGCAAGCTTTCTGGCCTGTGATGCCGGCTCCCGGAGGGGTGAGGGGCTGGTGGCGGGGGCGGCGTTGGCGCGAGGACCGCGGTGACACGTCCGTTCAGATGGCGATCGTCTTCCCGTTCGTGCTGCTCGCCACCATCGCCGTCATCCAGGCGTCTATGTGGTATTACGCGCGGCAGATTGCTCTGACCGCTGCCCGTGAAGGGGCCAGTGCCGCCCGCTCCTATCAGGCCGGCCCCGGCGACGGAGCCGCCCGGGCCCGGGACGTTCTGGAGCGGACGGCGGGTGACAGCCTGCTCGGTTACAGCGTCGCTGCGGGCAGCGACGGGCAGCGGGTGCGGGTGCAGGTGTCCGGGACAGCCATGTCGATGATCCCGGGAGTTGCGGGATTGCAGGTGCGGCAGTCGGCGTCCGGGGCGGTCGAACGGTGGACGGTTCCAGGGGGGTGAACAGGATGCGTGAAGCTGGGTGGTCTGGCAGGCGCCGCGGTGATGACGGCAGTGTGGCGATCGAGGCTGCGATCATCCTCCCGTCGCTGATCATGTTTTTGTGTCTGGCGATCGCCGGTGGGCGGATCGTCACCTCCGAGGCGAAGATCGATGCGGCAGCCGAGGACGCGGCGCGGGAGGCGTCCATCCACCGCACCGCAGCCGCCGCCCAGAATGCTGCACACGCCGCAGCCGCCGAATCGTTGACCGACCAGGGCATCACCTGCGCCTCCACCACCGTCCACGTCAACACCGGCGGCCTCAGCGTGCCCGTGGGCCAAGTGGGGACGGTGACCGTGACGGTGACCTGCACCGTCACGCTGTCCGACCTCCTGCTGCCCGGAACACCGGGGGCACGAACGCTCACGTCCACCGCAACGTCCGTCGTCGATCTGTACCGGCAGCGGGAGGCGTAATGATTCCCCCGTGGGCGAAGGGGCCAGCGCGCACTGACCGCGGGGGCGTCACGGTGTTCGTCGCCGTGTGTGTCCTTGCGCTGATCGGCATCATCGGTGTGGCCGTCGACGGCGGCGCGAAGATGGCCGCCACAGAACGCGCCGACTACATCGCGGGCGAAGCAGCCCGGGCCGGGGGGCAGGCCATCGACCCCGCCCAGGCTGTCACCGGCAAGTCGATCACCGTCGACCCGCAGGACGCGACTGCTGCCGCGCAGGCCTACCTGCGCTCCGCCGGAGCCACCGGCACCGTCAGCGTGTCCGGGGACGGTAAGCGGGTCACGGTCACCGTTCACGGCTTTAGCGACACGGCCTTCCTGTCGGCCGTCGGGATCGGCTCGCTGCCGGTGACCGGCCATGCCACCGCGACCCTCCTGCACGGCGTCACAGCACCCGAAGGAAACTGATGCGCACTGCCATCCTGGGCCGGCTGTTCAAGGCCGGTGTGAGTCTGCTCGTCCTGGCGGCCACGGTCGGCGCTCTGCCGCTGCTGCTGGCCTGGGCCACCCCGGTCATCTGGGCGTCCAGCCACGATGGCCTGGCGCACCTGCTGGACCGGCAGGACACCGGGGCCGTGTTCCTTCTCGTGCTGGTCGCAGTCGGCTGGATCGGGTGGGCTCAGTTCACGTTCTGCACGCTGCTGGAGTTGGCCGCGCAACTGCGCGGCCGCCGTTGGCATGCCCCGCGCGGGCTGGGTGCCTCGCAGCGCGCCGCTGCTCTTCTGGTCGGCAGCATCCTGGTCCTGGTGCCCGCCAGTTCGGCCCTCGCCTCGGATGCCCAGGCGTCCCCGGCCACCACCGCAGCGCGTATCCCCGGCCAGGCATCCGAGAGCGAGCAGAATTCGCGTGCAGGCCAGGACTCGCATGGCTTAGCCGCAGAGGCGAGTGAGTCGTACACGGTGCGCGAGATACGGCCCGCGGAAAGCCTATGGAGCATCGCTGAGCGGGAGTTGGGCGACGGGGAACGGTGGCGGGAGATCGCCGACCTCAACGAGGGACGCACCATGGCCGACGGGCACGTCTTTCGGTCCAACAGCTTCCTGCAGCCGGGCTGGAAGCTGGCCATGCCGGAAAGTTCGAGGCCCCAGGGGCTGCAGGCGCAGACCGAAGAGCGTGCGCCGGTGGCCGCCGAGAAGGGTGAGCAGCACGTCGTCACGGTCCATGCTGGTGATTCCCTGTCGAAGATTGCCCAGGACGAGGTCGGTGACGGCGCAGCATGGCCCGCCCTGTTCCAGGCCAGCAAGGGCCACCGGCAGCCGAACGGGCTGCCGGTCATCACCGACCCCGACATGATCTACGCGGGCCAGCACGTCATCGTGCCTGGTGCCCGCCCCGGCCCGGGCAGCTCGTCCGCGGACCGTCAGGGCAGCGACGGCGCCAGGAGCAAGCCGCCCTCTGCATCACCCACTCCGCCCGATCACAAGCCGCCCTCTGAAGGAGCCGGCGAGCAGGACGACAGGCCGGCCGCGACACCGAGCCAACGCGGCGTGCCCGAGTCGTCAGCCTCGAGCACACCGTCGGCCAGTGCGTCCCCGCACGAGTCGGCGAAGCCTGCCACCCCCACAGCGCGGCCGGGCACCACCCCGTCTGCCGAGAGCGCCGAGCCCGCCCGGGCCAGCGGCCTGCTGAATCTGCGCACCGTTTTGGGTGCTGGCGCACTGTTGGCGGCCGCCGTTACGGCGGCCCTCGCACTGCGCAGGACACTGCAGCGCAGACGCCGCAAACCGGGCGAGATGATCGCCATCACAGCGGAGGTCGCGCCTGCCGAGGCACAGCTCGCGGCGGCCGCCGAACCATCCGGCACCGCTCGCCTGGACGTGGCGCTACGCACGATGGTCCACGCCGCTGAGCGGGACGGTCGGGACGTGCCTGTCCTGCGCGCTGCGCGCCTGGATGCCCACACCGTCCATGTGCTGCCCGATGACCTTGCCTCCGCACCGCAGGTGCCGTTCGTGGCGGGTGCGGCGCCCTGGTGGCAACTCGAGGCCGGCGCCGAACTCTTGGACGAGGAGGAGGCTCGCACGATTGCGCCGCCGTGTCCGGCTTTGGTGACCGTGGGCAGCACGGAGTCCGGTGATCTTGTCCTGGCTGATCTGGCCCGGCTGCCCGTCGTGTTGCTGGACGGCAATCCTGTCCATATCAGCGAGGTGTGCACGTCGCTGGCGCTGGAGTTGGGCATGAGCCCGTGGGCGAAGGATGTCGAGATCGTGGCCGTCGGGTTCGGCGAGGACCTCCCCCACCTGATGCCGAACTCCCGGATCGCGCACATGCGCCAGGCGGCGCACGCGCTGCGCGATCTGACCGAGCGGCTGCTGGAGGTCCACCAGATGCCCGAGACCGCCAACCACCCCTACGTGGTGCTGTGCTCGACAGCGCTGGATGACGACACGGCCTGGCAGTTCGCCGACGTCCTGGGAAAAGCCACGCAGATTCCAGTCACGCTGATCGCCCCGACCGGCACCACTGCCAGTCATTTCCCCCAGGCGGACATCCTCGCCGTCTCTGCACAGACACCGCAGCGCTTCGACTCGCTCGGCATCGACATCACGGTGCAACGCCTGGAACACGCCGCCTACCAGCAGATCATCACGGCGCTCGCTGTCTCCGGACAGCCGGCCCACACAGCGGAGGGGGTCTGGCAGCACGTTTCGGGCGAACCCAGTACCACCAGGTCGGCGAAGCCGAGCCGGCAAGAGGAACCGCCCAGCGTCAACGGCACGATTTCCCCACCGTCCCAAAACCGCTCAGGAGCAGCCGTCACGGATACCGACGATGCTGTGTTCCCGGCCTTGTTGGAGGCTTCAGCCGATCCCGCCGCACTGTGGCTGCCGCACGCATCGCCTGCCGCTACCGGCGGGATCGAGGCCCTGCACAGGGCCGAAGAGGCGAGCGGCGACGAGGCAGACACCAGCGCCGCGGAACGAACACAGGCCCAGGCCTTGGCCCTGGCTGATGCGGGCACCAGCGACGCGATCGTCTCGCAAGACGGCAGCGGACCCGAGATCCGGGTGTTGGGTCCGGTGGATGTGGATGGCCTCGGCCGCACCGGCCACGGACCGCGCACAGCTCAACTCGCCGCACTCCTCTATTTCCGTCCCAACCGCACTGCCGACGTCCTGTGCACCGACATGGACCCCCTCAGTCCCTGGTCGGCCTCCACCCTCAATGCCCGCCTTCAGGGCCTGCGCCGAGCATTGGGCAACGATCCACGCGGAGAGGCCTACGTGCCGCGCCGCCGCAACGCAGACGACCCCTACACGCTCGCTGACGGCGTGCGCTGCGATTGGACCCGCTTCGTCCAACTCGCCGAACGCGCGCTCCCCCATGGTCCGGCAGGGTTGGCGGACCTGGAGAAGGCTCTGTCCCTCGTGCGGGGACGCCCCTTCGGTACGCGGGCGCCGGCGTGGGCCGAACCGCATCAGCAGGAGATGACCATCCGGATCATCGACGTCGCCCACACGGTCGCCACCCACCGGACCCAGCAGGGCCTCCACCACGATCTCGGCGCCGCACGCAAAGCCATCGTGACCGGCCTTGACGTCGACGACAGTGCGGAACTGCTCTATCGGGACTGGCTGATGGTGGAGTGGACGGCCGGGAACCGGCCCGGCCTGCACACCGCAATCACCCGCATCCAACAGGTCACGCACGCCCTCGACTGCGACCTCGAACTGGAAACCGAACAGCTCATCCAGGAACTCCTCAACACCAGCCGCAAGGCCACTCCATGATCACGTCTCAGTGGATCGACCATCAAGGTAAGCCCGAAGTCCAGACACCCACCCCGGCCCATGGCACTGCCCATACACGCACCAATAGCAGCCATGCAGAAGGGCCAGCAGCGCGTGACACCAGAACACAGCACAGCGGCACATCTGGGCCGAGCGCACAAGATTCTCATCGGCATCGTCGTCGCCGGTGCGCTCGTCATCGCCGGAATCGGCTTCGCCGGTTCGTACGCGGCGGTCCGTGAGCTGGCGCTCCAGAAGGGGTTCGGGAACTTCTCGTACGTCTTCCCGATCGGCATCGACGCGGGTATCGGCGTCCTGCTCGCCCTCGACCTGCTGCTGACCTGGATCCGCATCCCGTTCCCGATGCTGCGCCAGACGGCCTGGCTGCTGACGATGGCGACGATCGCGTTCAACGGCGCGGCGGCCTGGCCGGACCCGCTGGGCGTGGGCATGCACGCGGTCATCCCGGTGCTGTTCGTGGTCTCGGTCGAGGCGGCGCGGCACGCGATCGGCCGCATAGCCGACATCACGGCCGACAAGCACATGGAGGGCGTCCGCATCACCCGCTGGCTGCTCTCCCCGATCCCCAC